>JAUXDE010000018.1 GCA_030618495.1 Clostridia bacterium | reverse complement strand
CTGTACCTTTATGCAGCTTTTACGGGCAATCCAATAATATCCGAGGGAACGTTGTATCCCAACTCCACGACCATAAATTTTACTTGGTCTGAAGATGACGTTCAGCCCTATGATGAGATTCTAGGGTTCCATTTGGAGGTTGGAACGACAGAAGGCGGCAATGACAAGTATGCCGGGTACCTGGGTTTTGTTAGGAGCAAGGACATTACCAACTGCGAGGAAGGAGAGACATACTATGCCCGTGTCCGTGCATGGGGTTTTGGCGGTACGTACAGTAATTTTTCGAACAACAGTGAGGGTGTATATGTGGTTTCAACCAAAATAATTGTGAACGAGGGTTGCTCTGCGGTGGATCTGGATTTCAACTCTTCAAGCACAACTCTTAAGGCATACTGGCAGCCTGTTTCTGGGGTGAGTTCCTACTGGTATGCAATGGGCAGTTTGACTCCGGGAGCAACAAATATTGCTGACTGGACAAGCGTAAATACCGATACATACGTGGTGAAAACAGGTTTGAGTCTTTCCTACGGGACTACTTATTATGTGACAGTGAAATCATTTGACAACAATGACGTGGAATCCCTAGAGAGATACACTACGACCTTCATTGATAACGGGTATTCTGGAAGCGGAATAGCGGAAAACTCTTCATGGGACCCGGACTACAATAATGGCTACTATGAATACTCGCTGCCGTTCACGTTTTATTTCTACGGCAAACCCTATGACACTGCTTATATATGCACGAACGGTTTCATTACTTTTGAAAATTCCTATACAGGCTGGATTAACAGTATTGAAGTTCTTAAGGACAGGATTATGATTGCGCCGTTATGGGATGACTTGATTCTTGACGAAGCAGGGGATGATATATACGTTTCTTCAGATACTAATTCAGCAACTATACGATGGCAGGGACATCTGAATCCCTCCGGCACGGCAGTGAACTTCGAAATTGTCCTATATAAGAACAGGTATATAAAGTTCAACTACGGAACGGGAAATGAAAATCTTTCCGCAACGGTCGGGATATCCAACGGGTATAATGAGAACGGCGATGATTGGCTTATTGTTCACAGTAATACAGATACCTTAACGAATGTCCAGACGCTCTGGTTCAAGCCCTCTTACTCACGTTCCGACGGCGTGAAGCTTGATACCACAACGCCGACAGGAAGACCTGTCAACATAGATGACGGAGGCCATGTTTTTGGTTCGGCTGATGCTGAGTTTTACTGGGATAATGGCGATTCGGAAGACCTTGAGAGTGACATCGTAGGTTATAAACTTGAGGTGAGTGAGAGCAGCACTTCATGGTTAACGACTAGCGAATCAATAGTCGTTGGAAAGACAACAGGAACCGTAGCAGGACTTGAAAACGGGAAAACATACTTTGCCCGGGTAAGCGCCATGAGCGGCGCCGGGGTTTTCACTACCACCTCAACCAACGTTACTGACGGTATAACCGTTGACACTACTACTCCTCTCGGAACGCCTGTAATCGTTTCTCCCGGGGATTACAGCAGTTCAGAAGATGATGTTCAGTTTAGCTGGTCAACGGGTACGGTAAGTGGTGTAAAGGATGACGAGAGCGGAATAAACGGCTACAAACTTGAAGTTTATGATGGTCCGGGTTACAGCGTTCTGGTTTCCTCGGCATACATAGTTAATGCGACCACAAAACAACTTAGCGGTTTCTCCGATACCCAGCAGTATTACTTCAAAATCACGGCAAAAAATAACGCGGGGTTATATGATTTGAGCCCGGCAACGGGCAGTGTTACCATAGATATCACCGCACCGACAGTACCCACTGGTATATGGCTCATACCCACTGGTATTGATGGCGATATTGTTTATTCAAGTTCAACAACTTTATGGTTTGGCTGGAATGCGGCTACCGATACGGTGAGCGGGGTAACGGGTTATAGATTACGGATAGAGCTGGAGATTGAAGAAGACCCGTTTACTTTCTATCCGGGAGCGGTAACGTCAACCTGTACCCCCGCAGGTGTAGACGGCGAGAAATATCAAGCTAAAATCAAGTCCATTAATGGGGCCGGCTTGGAGAGTGATGAGGGTGATGGTTGGAGCAGCTTAAGCAAGCGTATCATAGTTGATATATCAAAACCAACAGGGAGCCCGGGCGGTCTCGATGATGGGGGTGACTGGTGTTCAAAGAGCACCCTGGATTTTGAATGGAATATAGGGGATTCATCCGATAATATCAGCGGCATCGTGGGGTATCATCTGATAGTCAGTTCAAGCAATGGTTTTGAGGGTATCAATGATATTACCTCCGCGGATTTCTATTATGACGGCAAGGATACCTCTTCGGGCACTATTACTGTTTCATTAACGGAAAGCGTGATGTACTATGCAAGGATATTTGCTATAAACGGGGCGGGACAATATTCGGTTGATTATTCAAGCTCAAACGGTATCCAGGTGGATGAATCTCCTCCCGGCGGTAAACCGGGTATACCCTATCCTAATTTCTACACGGATTACTTCATCGGCAAATCCACCATAACGTTCAGCTGGTCAACAGGCACGGTAATTGATGCCCAGAGCGGTATTTCGGGTTATCATGTTAGGGTATCAACGTTTCCGGGTTTTGATGTCATGTTAACGTCGGGCGTTGTTTATGTGAGTTCATATACCATAACGGGCTGTGAGCACAATCAGACGTATTACGCGAGTGTAACGGCTGTTAACGGCGCTGATTTGTACGGGGTCGATTATACAACCTTTACTGCCGGAGTTTTAGTTGATTTAACGGTTCCGGACGGAACCCCGGGAGAAAAAGACCCGCAGTATTATAGTTCGTCCATAAAAAAGGTTGACGGAGACTATTATATCGGCAAGAGTACCATCCCGTTTAGCTGGTCCTCGGCAGGGGCGACTGACGGTCAATCGGGCGTCATAGGTTATTACCTTGAGGTAAGCACGGATGTTAATTATTGGGGTCCGGGAATAGAGTTTTCCGGGGATGTCGGGAATGTAACGTCAAAGGACATATACATATCCACAACAAGCAACGGTAATACGTTCTATTCGCGCGTGGCGGCGCTTAACGGTGCCGGGCTTTACGGTTTGTTTTCCAGCACGCACTCTAATTACGGAATAACCATGGATATAACTCCTCCCCTCGCCCCGTCTAACGTTTATGATGGATTAGGTTCTGATCTTCCTGAAACACCCGATGACTCGCAGTTAGATATAAGCTGGTCTGTGGTTGTTGAGGAAAGCGGCATAGACGGTTATGACTTTTCCATCGGTACCGCGCCCGGCAGCATCAAGGTGTACGGCTGGACGGGGAGTTATCATGATTTCATCTCTACCAGCGTTGCTTTTACTCCTAACGCTTTTAATCTGCCCGGTGTTTTGAATTGGGGCGCTACTTACTACGTTAACGTGAGAGCAAGGAACTATCTTGAAGTTGTCAGCACTTACGTCGTAAGTTCCAACGGTATACGTCTCGTTGATGATACTAAACCCACGGGCAAACCTATAAAGCCGACAAGCGACGAGTGGTCAAAATCCAGCACGGTAACCTTCACCTGGCAGGTGGGAGCGGCTGTTGATGATCAGAGTCATATTGAAGGATTCTTGCTGCAGGTCAGCACCGTGCCGGGGGGCAGCGAAAAGTTCAACAGTTACGCGGGAGACGGCGCGCTGACTTATAATATTACCGGCTGTGTGCACGGCAAGACCTACTACGCCCGTGTCAAGGCAAGGAACTTCATGGGGCTTTACGCGGAAGACTCTAATTATTCCGATAACAGCGACGGCATCACAGTTGACCTTGTTGTACCGGCAAAGCCGGAGAACGTATCTATGACCAAGAAGGGGCTTGCTGACGGGGGATACACGCTTACGGTAACCGGCTCGGCGGAAGCCGGAGCTCAAATCAAGAGTGATTCCGTGGTAATCACGGACCAGGACGGCAACGTGATAAACCGTTATATTGCATCGGGACATGTATCGGCTCTTGCTACGGGCACGACAACTCATACGAATGACCTGACCATAGACAGCGGTAGCGGTAATATCAGCGGAACGATTACGATTGTAAATATTTCCGACTACTACCCGCTTGTGGGCACCGTGAACATAACTATTTATGTTTATGACGCGGCGGGCAACAAGTCGGCGGGCAGTTCGGCGTTTTCGATTACTTATGAAGTTGATGAGCCGGAATTTTCCTGCTGGAACAATGTGTACAAATTAGGAGAGTCAAACTTAAACCCGTCGGTAAAATACGGACTGAAGGATGAGGGGAACGTTACAATCAAAATATATAACCTGCTTGGCGATTTTGTGAAGACGCTGGTTGACGATGAGAGCAAAGATGCGGGGATTTACAGCCAGGAATGGGATATAGAGAGCGATATGGTTGCCAGCGGAGTTTACCTTGTTCACATAGAAGCTCCGGGGTTAAGCGCGACTAAGAAGATTGTGGTGGTAAAATGAGGAAAAACAGGATTGGAATTTTATTTATGCTGACGGCTGCGATTACGGCGGCCGCCGCGCCGTGCTTTTCAGGAACTTTGTCGAAGAGCGGCGCTATAATCATGAAACAGACCATGGGCGCGAGGCAGCTTGGCATGGGCGGCGCATTTACGGCGGTCGCGGACGATATAAATACGCTTTCCTACAACCCGGCGGGACTGGCGAACCTGGGTAAGATAGAGTTGGTAGCCATGCACATGATAGGGTTGGCGAACGTGAGCTCGCAGTTTCTCGGGGCGTCTCTGCCTACGGGGAGTCTCGGCACTTTTGGCGGGAGCTTTGCCATGTTGAGCGCGGGTGATATAGAGATTAATACAACCCATGATGACGGTTCCTTTTTAAATTCGGAAACGAAGAGCGCCCAGAGTTCTATCTTGATTACGGCAGGGTATGGAATGGATGTCAGTGAAAACATATCAGCGGGGCTTGCGTTCAAGATAATTAATTCCACGCTTGTGGAGACATACAACGCTTCCAGTTTCGCGATAGATATCGGGGGGCTGTTCAGGCCGATTTATGAGGACGTAACCGAGTTGACAATCGGCGCGAGCCTGATGAACTTAAGGATTGGCAATAAGATGAAATACCTTGAGGGAACAAGCGATGAGGATGCGGATGAGCTGCCTATGGCAATCAGGGGGGGGGCGATGTTCACTAAGAGGTTTGGGGGATACTACGGAGATAGCAACAGTGTAATAATAGCCGGTGACGTGGTACTGCCAAATGACAGTTCCATGAAAGCAAACCTCGGCGTGGAGGGGGGCTTTGAAGCAATGAATGTCAGAATTGCGATAAGAGGCGGAATGAGGATTAATGACGGTCCGAAAACGATAGCGCTTACCGGTGGCTTCGGTGTCAGTTTCAGTAGTTTCCAGGTTGATTTCGGGATCGGTTTGATGGGGGAAATGGGTTCTCTCATAAGGGCTTCATTCAAGGCGAACTTCGGAGCCGGGCAGGAAGAAGGAGCGGATGACTGGTGGTAATTGGTGACCGGAAATATTTGATAAGTTCTTTGAAATATTGTTTACTTGCAAGTTTGACGGTAACCCTGTTTGCATGTTTCCCGGGCGGAATCAGGCAGGCCGGGGCAGTTGATTATGCGGCTGTTCTTAAGGAGAAGATGCAGTATGAAAAACTGCTTGAAGACAGTCTCAGGTCAAAACTGAAAAAGGTCCTGGGAATAGAGAACGTGGACGTGGTTGTAACGGTTACACCCGATACCGAGGAAATAGTAACGGAACAGGTTACCAGGGAGAAGATAGGTGAAGCCGTAAAGGGGGAGAAGAAAAAAAAGAAGAAATGGACTCTTCCCGGAGTTCCGGTTAAAACGGAACTCGGAGTTGAATCAGAAGTCGTGGTTGAAGAGAACGTAGATGTACGTACGACTCACAGGAAATCCGTAAGGCTTCCTGAATCGCTGGTAAAAAAGTTAAGTGTTATAATACTGCTTGATGAGACCACGAGTGATGATAATGTAAGTAGAGCCAGGGCGCTGGTAGAGAAGGTCCTGCGAATTGATTACAAGCGCGGTGATTCCATTGAAATCAGCAAGTATGCATTTGCCAAGCCTGCTCCACCGCCCGAACTGACCCAGGTGGAAAAAGTTCTGGCCGAAATAAATAAGTTCCCGCCGTATATTACCTGGACAGCGGCATTACTGTTTCTGTTCATGTTCGCTTTTTTCCCTATCAGGTTCTTCACAAGGGGTCTTGCAAGAGTATTGCAATTAGCGCCGCCAAGGGAAACCAAAGTTAACATAGGAGGCAATGCCCAGTTGCCCGGACAGGGCGGTGTTTTACCCGGAGCGGGCGGCGAGGCGGCCGGCGGCCGGGGCGGAGGATATAAGGAAGTTGAAAGAATTATCGTTGAGAAGAGGGTTGGAGATGAAGAGGATCTAAAAGAGCCGTTCAATTATATTGATGCTTCGAATTTAAACCACCTGGTATACCTGTTGCAGAAAGAGTCGTCAGAAAACATTTCAATGGTTCTTGCCTTTCTTGATCCGGAGTATGCAAGACAGGTGCTGGCGTCGCTTCCTTCCGAGAAGAAAAGCGAGGTTACAACCATGCTGGCAATGTCAAAGGAAATGTCGCCCCGTCAGCTGGCGGTTATTAACAAGGATATAAAGAAAAAAATCGATTTTATCGTTGACGGTACGGACCGTCTTTCGGCAATACTTGACCAGTCGGATAAAGCTACCCGCAATGAGATCTTTGAGTTTCTCAGGAAGAAAGACCCCGAGCTTGCCGAAAGGATAAAAAAATCATTATTTACATTTGAAAACGTAATTGGTTTAGGCACGGAAGACCTTCAAAGAGTTTTAAGGGAGGTCAATCTTGATATTTTAGGTGAGGCATTGAGGGATGTTAGTGAAGACTTCAGGGATAAGATTTACGATAAAATCTCGGAAGGCGCTGCATCAATGATAAAACAGGAAATTGAACTGGGAAGGCCCATGTCCCAGAAAAAGATAGAAGACGCGCAGCATCAAATTGTCAGGGTGGTTAGAAAACTTGAAAAAGAAGGTGAAATCGAAGTCAGGAAAAAGAGTGAAAATGAAGAAGAATCAGCCCCTGTCCCGGATAAGGCTGAGATTAAAGAGGGAAAACCCGTAAAGAGAAAGCGGAAATCAAAATAATTGTTGAATGGTTTGCCGCGGACCGGAAAGGGCGCGGAGTTTATAAGAAAATAATCTTTAGACAGAACAGGAGTGACATAACATGGATTTAATGACCGTTATCGGATTAGCACTAGGATTGGGAACAGTTTATTATGTAATGAATGCGGGAGGGATAACGGCTTTGCTTCTTAATCCCAACGCGGCTATACTGGTTTTTGGCGGCACCCTTGCGGCGACGATGATAAGTTATCCCTTCAAGGTTCTTAAGATTGCTCCGAAGGCTTTGATGATGATATTTTTTCCTTCAAGAAGCAATACCCCGTCGGAAACGATTAACACCCTGCTGCAGATGTCAGAGAGCGCAAAACGCAACGGCATTGACAGCCTTCAGAATGAGATAGGCAGGCTGAAGGATCGTTTCATGATTGACGGCATACAGATGGTTGTTGATAACCTTGACCCCGAGGTGATTCGTGAGAACCTGCAGAAGGAAATCATATTCACAAGGAAGAGGCACCAGCAGGTATCGGGTATTTTCCGTACCATGGGGACCTATGCGCCTATTTTCGGTTTGCTCGGGACGTTGATAGGAGTTGTCCAGGTTCTCAGGAACCTGAGTGACCCTGAAGCCATGGGTACGTCCATGGCTATTGCCGTTACAACCACATTCTACGGTATTTTTGGCACAAATTTCATTTTCCTTCCCGTCGCAGCCAAGTTAACCGTTCACAGTGAGGATGAGTTGCTGCTCAAGGAAGTGGTGATTGAAGGAATACTTTCTATACAGGAAGGGGAGATACCCATCCTGGTTAAAAAGAAATTAGAAGCTTTTCTTGCCTACAAACTGCGTAGTAAGAAAACAAAATAAAGCTATGGCTGCGGATAAACCTAAGAAAAAAGTATTACTTTCGTTCATTACGACAATCAAGGAAAGCGGTGAGCGTATATGGCTTACCATATACGCTGACCTGATGACAAACCTCATGCTTTTCTTCCTGATGCTTTTTGCGGTTTCCCGCCTTTCAATTGATGAGAAATCAACAATTATGAAATCTATAGAAAATAAGTTTGGCAAAGCCGTTGATGCATATGAACAACGTGAAGTGGTTGAGGAACCCGAGACTAAGGAAGCAGTCAAGGCAAGCGAGGAAGAACTGTCTGAAAAGATGAAGGATACCCTGAAAGATGATGCCCAGGTTGAAATAAACGAACAGAAGATACGCATAATGCTGAGCAGCCCCGTGCTTTTTAGCTCGGGTAAAGCCGAGCTTAAGAACTCAAGTTTCCCGATACTGCATGAAGTTGCCAAGTTGGTCAAAAATATACCGAACAGGATAGTTGTTGAGGGACACACCGACAACCTGCCGATTCATAATGAGGAGTTTCAGTCAAACTGGGAACTATCTGCGGCGAGGGCTTTCAGTGTCGTGCGGTATTTAAGGGACAAGGAACACCTGGATGCTGAAAGGCTGGCAGGGCTTGGCCACGGGGAATTCAGGCCTTTGGTTTCGAATGATTCCGAGGATAACCGTTCACGAAATCGCAGGATAGAAGTTAATATAATAAGAGTATCGCACTAACTTTCCTAATGGAATTTTATTATGAAAAAACAGAGCAATATAGAAGTCAAATTAATTGAAAACTTCGAAGAAAGCTTTGAAAGCACGTGGATGGTTCCTTACGGCAACCTGATGACGGTTCTTATGATTTTGTTCCTGGTTCTTTACGGTTACACGCACATGCTTGACAAAAAGCAGTACGAAGAGGCGCTTTCGAGCATGCAGGAGGATGTCGGTGGAGAAAAAACTACTGAAAAGTTGGAAGAAATCCTTCAGATGGAAAAAGTGGGAGACATGGAGAAGGCCCTTGAAGACAAGGGATTGAAACAATTCGTTGACGTGATAATAAATGAAGAAGGCATGAAAATTACTCTCAGGAATCCTGTCCTTTTTAGGCTTGGCGAGGCGGAACTCGGTTATAAAGCAAAAATCATATTGAAAGACGTGGTTGGGTTTATAGGAGGGACGGATAACGAGGTGGTTGTTGAAGGATACACGTGTAACATACCGGTGAGCGGTAACGGTAAATACAAATCCAATTGGGAGCTTTCCTCGGCTCGCGCTTTCAGCGTTGTAAGGTATTTTATAAGCCTGGGCGTAGAACCGGCGGGGCTGTCTGCAATAGGGTACGGGGCGTACAGTCCAAAGTATGCGAATGATACCAGCGAAAACCGCGCAAGGAACAGGCGGATTGAAATAAATGTCATAACGAAGAAGTAAGAATTCGAATAAAATGCGAAAAAGACCGACCATCAAACTCTTCTACAAGTTTATCATAACAATGATATTAATATCAACTGTCCCTCTGGCTTTCCAGGGGATAAAGATGATTAGTATTAACAGTCCTGTTTTTAAGAATACAATCAAGCAGGAGGTTCACTCCCGCATTGCCTCATCCCTGGCTTCGTATATCGATGAATACATTGCAGGCCTTAACCTGAACATGGATTTTGCCGTGGCAATGGAACTTTTTCCCAAGCTTTCATGGGAAGACAGGACGAGATTCCTGTTGTCATCGCTCAAGGCGAATGATGATTTTATTATTATTTCAATGCTTGATAAGAAAGGCATGGAACTGACCAAGGTTGTTAATACTGATTTCAGTAATGAAAGCAATGTGCTGGTAAGCCGGGGCGCTGACCCGGCTTTCAGCAAGACCGCCCGAACGCGCAGGCCCAGCGTCGGGCCCCTGTACTACCAGGAAAAATTTCCGCGCATTAATATCGTTTACCCGTTAAACAGGCAGAAGGAGTATGTGTTTGTAAGCGTAACGCTAACTGCCCTGTGGAAAAATATTAGTTCAATCAGGGTAGGCAACACGGGTTTCGTGTACCTGGTCAACCGGGACGGTCAAATTATATATCATCCTGACATCGACAGGGCCCTGAACCTCGAAGATGTAAGCCATATGGACATTGTTAAGGAAATTCTCGGGGGGAATGAAGCGGGTTCAATGGAATTCATTGATTACCATGATGATGACAGAAAAAAAATGGTTGGAGCTTTCGCAAAAGCAAATAGCCTGAAGTGGGGTGTTATTGTGCAACAATCAGAAGATGAGGCGTATAGAACCCTTGTCCGCATGAAAAGGAGCGCTGTTTTCTGGATTCTGATTACGATTATCGTTTCCATCCTGGTTGCAGTATTACTGTCAGTCAGCATGACAAGGCCTATCCGGAAGTTAACGGCTGTGGTCGAAAAATTTGGAAAGGGAGATTTGTCACAGAAGGTAAATATCAAGACCCACGATGAACTGCTAATCCTTGGAAATACTTTTAATCTCATGGCGGAAAACATAAGAAGTTCACAGGATGAGCTTGTTGCAAAGGAAAAAATGGCGGCGCTTGGGCAGATGGCTTCCGTGGTGGGCCATGAAATCCGTAATCCTCTCGGTGTAATAAACAATGCTGTTTATTATATCAAGACAAGACTCGACCATTCAGATCCCAAGATTGACAAGCATTTAAGCATTATAGAAAGGGAAGTTGCCGCGTCAAATAAGATTGTTTCCGACCTGCTGGGGTATTCGCGGACAAGGGCTGTTAAACTAAACAGGAACGATATTAATGCAATTATAAGAGAATCCGTCGAGGTAGTCGGTATTCCTGATAATATATCTCTTGAGGAAAATATTAAGGATAAATTGCTTGCGATGGTTGACCCTGATGAGGCGAGAGAAATGTTTATAAATATTATTGATAACGCCTGCCAGTCCATGCCCGATGGGGGCACGCTTACGATAAATACGAAGAAAACCAGGATAATGAAGTATAACATAAAAGAAGCCCTGGATAGGGACAGGGAACTTTTAAAGTTCAAGCAGGGGGACAGCGTGGCGCTGATAACCATTTCCAATACAGGAGCAGGTATTGCAAAAGAGAATATGAATAAAATATTCAAGCCGTTTTTTACAACAAGGAATAAGGGGACAGGCCTCGGGCTTGCTGTTGTTCAAAGAATTGTTGACAGGTGCAACGGGGCAATAAGCGCGGAGAGTAGGGGAGGCAAGGGGGCAACATTCATAATCAGACTGCCGGTTTGAGGATGCATTCCCTTTGCCCGTTTTTGTTTTTTCTTGACATTGAATATGTATCAATTTATAATTGAGTGTCTTTGAGAATTATGGGGACACGTACTTAATTATTGGATTATGTATTAACCAGAGTTTCCCCGTAGTTATCAATAATTAAGTACGTGTCCCCATAATTCCAAAAGACCTGTTCGAAAGGATTTGAAATGGAAGAGTTCAATCTTCTTATTGTAGATGATGAGTTGAATACACAGGAAACCCTGAAAGATATATTTGAGGCCGGTGAGTATAATGTTTTTACGGCGAGCAGCGGGAGTAAGGCAATAGAAATGGCAAAGGAAAAGTATTTTAACATTATACTCATGGATGTTAAGATGCCCGGGATGAGCGGGGTTGAGGCGTTCAGGAAGATAAAAAAGGTCAGCGCGGCATCCGAAGTTATAATGATGACCGGGTATTCCGTGGATGAATTACTGGAAGAAGCCAAGAGGGAAGGGGCTTATGCTGTAATATATAAGCCCATCAATATTCCCAAACTCAATATTCTTATAGAAGGAATACTGAAAAGGTTGTCAATACTTATTGTTGATGATAGTGAAGATGACAGAACCACTTTAAATGATATTCTTAATAACAAGGGGTATAGAATTAGTGAGGCCGAGGATGGGTATAAAGGGCTGGAACTGATACAACATTCAAAGTTTGATATTATTCTTCTTGATGTTATGATGCCCGGAATAGACGGGATTAAAACGCTGGAGTGGATTAAGGAAATCAGCCCGGGTACGGGAGTAATAGTTATGAGCGCTCACAATAACGATATCTTAATGGGGAGAGCGATAAACAAGGGGGCAATTGCATACCTTCGCAAGCCGGTTGATATTGACCGGTTGTTGAAGCTCATCGAGGATTATAAGGAAACTAAAATAATCAAAGAGTCATAATTTCAAGAAAGGATGGCTGCAAGTTATAGAATGGAAAGTTCCCTGAGAGTGCTGGTTGCCGAAGACGATCCCGGCATAATAAAGTTGATAACTTTTTTGCTGAGAAAAAATTACTATAGGGTGGAGGTTACTTCCTATGAAGTGGAGTTGATGAGCCTGATAGAAAAAAGAAGGCCCAGCATAATAGTTATGAACATAGCGCTCGAAAACATGGATACTATAGATGTTATTACAAAATTAAAAGAGGAGGAAAGAACTCAGGAAATTCCCGTGCTGTGTGTTTCCGGTAAGGGGAATGAGTTGAAATTGATGAGGGCTCTGCAGGAAGGGGCTGACGCCTATATAGTCCAGCCTTTTACCCCGAAGGAGTTACTTGACAAGATTGTTGCAAGTCTAAAAAAAGGAGAATGATATGGCTTATTCCGGTATGAATAGAAGAAAACATCCAAGGTTGGAAGTTAAATTCCCAATTAAATTCAAGATTAAAAACGGGCAGGATGATATGCATGTTTTTGAAGCATCGGGCAGGGATATAAGCGCCGGGGGGCTTTGCATGGAGATGTCTTTGCTTCAAGAGGACGCCATGGAAAAGGTGTATAAAAGCAAGGGGCGCGTTGATGTGGAAATAGACATACCCGACATGGGAAGGTCTATTAAAACCATGGGAGAAATCATGTGGATGAGGAAGGACCAGGGTGGTGATATTCTTGGAATATTCTTCAAGGATATCTCACAGGAAGAAAGGGTTTTACTTTCCGAGTATGTGAATCAGCGGTTAAAGTAGAAACACTACACTAGGTTTTTCCGGTAAGATGAAGTTTTAAAAGAATCTGGGCCGTTCCCTTTTTCTGGGAATTTGTGTCACAGAGCACTAATAAGGTATTTATGATTAAAGCGGTAATATTTGACCTTGATAATACATTGATGGATTTTGTGAAGTTTAAAACCGCATCGGTTGAAGCGGCGGTGGACGCGATGATTGATGCAGGCGCGAACATAGACAGGGACGAACTGCTTAAAAAGATATATGATATTTATGATAAGGAAGGAATAGAGGACCAGCAGGTTTTTGATAAAGTCCTGGAGAAGAGTTTCGGGCAGATTGATTACCGGATACTCGCGGCGGGTATTGTGGGTTACAGGAAAGCGAAAGAAGGAAGCATGACTCTTTACCCGCATGTCAATATGACTCTTACGAGCCTGGGTAAGATGGGGATTAAGATGATTATCGTTTCGGATGCCCCGAGACTTCCCGCGTGGATGAGAATATGTTCCCTGGGTTTACAGCATTATTTCGATCAGGTCCTGACCTATGATGACACGGGTGAAAGAAAGCCTTCCCCGAAACCCTTTAAAATGGCGCTGGAAATCCTGGAGTTGAAGCCGCGTGAAGTGTTGATGCTTGGTGATTGGGTAGAGAGGGACATACATGGAGCAAAAAATCTGGGTATAAAGACTGCTTTTGCGCGTTATGGTAATGAAAAAAACCTCACTGATTCCGGGGCTGACTATGAATTTAACGATATAATGGACTTGATAGACGTTGTGAAGAAGGAAAACGGGAAGTAAAACAATGCGAAAGAAAAAGAAATTGCTGGCGGTCTTATTTATACCAAGTATCATGCTTGTCTTCCTGCCGTTAAACCGGGCGTACGGAACAGAAAGAGGGGATGTTGTTATTAACGAAATTGCCTGGATGGGCACGGCTGGAGGGGGGGGCGGCGATGAATGGATAGAACTATTTAACAATACGGGATATCCGGTTTGCCTGGATAACTGGTCAATAGAAGATGAGAGTTACGGGAGCGCCAATCAGTTCATTACGGGTATCAGCGGGATTATCCCCGCAAAGGGGTACTTCCTTATTGAAAAAGACGATGACTGTATAAGAAATATTCCCGCCGATTTCATCAGTCCAATTATGGATCTTAATGATAAAGGTGAAAAGCTTACGTTGAAGAACGGAAACAAAAGGGTTATTGATGTGGTTGGAAGGATAAGAAAGCCGTGGTATGCGGGAGTAAAGAAAAAGCCGTGTTACTCAATGGAGAGAACGGATCCTGCCTGTTCCGGCAGGGCCCGGGACAACTGGCATACCAATAAGGGCGCGGTAATAAACGGTATTGACAAAAAAGAAAAATCAATAAACGGCACTCCCGGGGCAAAGAACAGCCGCGTGCCTGGGATTAAAAAGGAACTTGTAAGCATGAGAATCCTGAATTCAATGATTCCGCCCCTGGTGATTGATTATTCGGTTCCATCCGGGGCGTTCGCATCCATAAGGATTTACGGCAGGGATAAATTGGTAAGAACTTTGCTCAATGAAGAGTCCGGCATGGCTGACAGGGAACCTGCAAAAGAGGGGGTGCAGGGGAGTTGTGTCTGGGACGAGAGGGACTCCTATGGAGGAATGGTGGAGCCGGGCGAGTACAGGGCTCTTCTTGAAGTATTCGCAAAAGACTCCGGTAAAAAGGAATTTCTGTTTTCAGAACCGATAAAAATCAAGTACATCTCTTTTAAATAATCAATTACTGCTGATTTTTCAATAATTTTGTTTTTTCTTTGTCTATTCCTGCGAGATTGTTTCTGCCTATTGTTCCATATGTAATATTTCGGTTACCCTCAATATATTGAGAGAGGGGGTCTATCCCTGTTTCCAGCATTTAGTGATTTTGCTGTGTTAGTGATTTTGTTGTGGACAATTGATAAAAGAGAAGGTATAATATATATATAATAAGAAAGTAAATAGAATTCTTTCTTTTTATGGTTTAATGTGATATTTTAAGCTCCGCGAAAGAGCGACATTGTAAATGTAATGAATAAGAAGTGCTGGAAGTGAAGTGTCTGTGGAAAAATACTGTAAGGGAACGACAGTTGATTGAATAAAGGAGTTAAACAATCATGAAAAAAGCATTGAAAATAGTATTGCCGATTATTATTGTCTTATTCCATGTTTCTGCCAATGCCGCAGACAGGCCCCTTGTTATAGGTTATTATCAAAATACTAGGATTTCAGCTGAATACTTAAGGTATGAAGGTTTAACCCATATAAACCATGCTTTCTTACAATTCAACAGCGATGGAAGCCTTGAGAATGAAGGCGCTATCGTAAATTCAACTTTAAACACTCTTGCTCATAAATATGGCACAAAAGTACTTATATCTCTTGCCGGCCCGGGTGATGCTGCGGATTGGGAAATCATTGTAGCTGACCCCGCATTAAGGGCGAACCTCGTGAGAAACACCACTAACTTTGTGGTTAATTATGAATATGACGGAGTGGATTTTGACTGGGAAGTGCCCAGCGCAGGGAACCGTGATAATTTTACGCAGTTAGTTATTGCAATGAGAAATGCTCTGGACGGTGTTAATCCGGAATATCTTTTGACAGGAGCTTTTCCGGGTTCATGCTGGGGTGATACGGGATTTGACTGGGCAGTACTACCACAGTACCTTGACTGGTTTAACCTGATGACGTATGACCTGGCCTGGACCTATGTAGGGCATAATTCCCCGTTATACCAGGACGCGGGGGCAACATACTCATCCTGCGATAGGACTGTTTATATGTTTAACACCAGCGGGGGAACCAGTTATTGCGGAGCCAATAACAGGAATATTGCCAAGAATAAACTCGTTTTAGGACTGCCTTTTTACGGACGCAGGTATGATGAAGTAGACAATTTAGGTGACATTGCCCCCGTTCCCGGGGGTAACTCCGCACCGAATTATCCAGGCGTAATTGACATTATAAACGGTGGCGACTGGACTGAAAACTGGGACGATTTCTGTAAAGTTCCCTGGCTACAGAATACGACATTACGGTCGATTGTAAGCTATGATAATCCCGAATCTATAAGGTTTAAGTGCGAATATGCATTGGACCAGGGGCTTTTAGGCGTAATGAACTGGACGTTGGGACAGGACACAACAGAGCATATTAACCAGCCGTTGTGCGAGATGATGATAAGGGTTACGGATAAAGTAATAGGCTGTTATAAAAGAGAGCCAGGCACCATCAGTATAGACGGTGACCTATCGGAATTCGCTTATTGCGACACCATCCGGATGAAAGACCTGTCGGACCGCGGGGACAAAGACAATTTCGCTATAGTAAGAGTTTTGTGGGATGATAATTACCTTTATTTCTCCTGCGATGTTACGGATACCCAGTTAAATTCCGTTGTAAACTCAACCGGTTCCGGCATCATTCATGAAGACGATTGTATTGAATTCTTTATTGACAGGCTGAATGACCACGGCGCGTGGCAGGGAGCGGATGATCACCGCTATGCAATAAACCTTAATAATATAAGGGAAGACTACGGTGAAGCGTTAGGAGTGGATTTCTTGAGCGCGGTTGTTTCAAGCGGGACTGTTAATGATAACGGCGATACCGATTACGGTTACAAAATTGAGGCAGCCATAGCCTGGACGGCGCTGGGAGGCGTTCCCGGGGACCTTGATCATATAGGCATTGATTTTGCGGCAGGGGACAAGGACGAAGTTGCTGACGGGTACCAGTTCTATGATTGGCGTATGCTCAGCGCGTTTACCCAGCCTGACCAGTGGGGCGATATTGAGATGACACCTTTTGGAGCCCCTGTCAAGCTGTTAAATACTGCTGACCCGGTAACAATACAGCCGGATGGAACCAGCACTTCGCTTATAAGTTCTTATGTGTGTGATTCCAACTATGGTATTATAACCACAGTCAACGAAACGGGAGTAAATGGCATTGAATTTACCGTATCGGGAGAAGGCACGCTTATAACGACAACGCTGGCGGATATAGTAAACGGATTATCAACTGTAATGCTCCGGTCAACAGTATCCGAGGGGACAGCAATAGTAACGGCTACGTCAAATGCCTACACAGAGGATACTGTAGCTATATACACGGTGTTCACATCAACCGGGCCGGTAAAACTCATAAACACAGCGGCGCCGCTATCCATGAGGGCGGACGGTTCAGCAACATCACTGGTAACCGCAAGGATATGTGACAGTTTTAACCAGTTTGTTGATACAGCTGTAGATAGTGTAACATTCAGCGTAACGGGTGGCGGTACATTACTCGGTATTACAACAATGGCGGCATCGGGAGGAATAGCAACTGTGGAATTACAGTCGGGGATAGTTGTAGGCACTTCCATAGTAACTTCCCAGAGCGGAAGCCTTGTTGAAGGTGCTGTGGGAATTGAGGTGACTCCGAATCCGGAAAAAATAATATCAACCGCATTACCGGCTACAATAACCGCAGACGGTGTGACAACTTCAATAATAACTTCAATATTATGCGATAGCGGGAATAATACCGTAACAGGCGCAACGAACACGGTAACTTTCAATATAAGCGGTGAGGGGATACTGCTGGATACTACTGTTAAGGCCGCCTCGGCAGGAGAAGTGACTGTAATGATGCAGTCAACTATAACGTTGGGTACGGCAACAATAACGTCCCAATCAACAGGGCTTACCGATGGAACTGTTGAGATAGAAACGGTAACGGGACCTGCTGTTAAACTGGTAAACACCGCGAATCCTATCAATATCCTGGCAGACGGCGAGGCAACGAGCCTGGTGACGACAAGGGTATTCGATGTGAACGATAATCCGGTAACTACGGTACAGCAAACAGCGGGCAGTTCCAGCTGGAACGGATTCTCAGATTCCGGTGGAGGCGCCTGGCAGTACAGGAAAGAGATAACGGTAAATAATACCGGTAGTATGGCAAATGATTATCAGATATATGTCACGACAACGGATATTGATACAGCTTTGCTGGTAAGCCTGGGAAAGCTGCAGGCGGATTATGCTGAGATAAGGTTTGCCGATACTAATGATTCTGAATTCAGCTATTGGATTGCCCCGGATGCTGCTGGCGCTACCGGTTTCTGGGTACGAGTATCAACCGTTAATGCCTCAGGAGATACAACTATATACGTTTATTATGGGAATTCTTCCGCCGGTCCGGTAACCAGCGGTTCCGATACATTTGTTTTCTTTGATGATTTTGAAACCTGGAGCGGATGGACTGATATAGATTCAGGCACCCTCAGCCAGAGCAGTGCCGTTTCCTATGGCGGCTCCAACAGCCTCTTAAAGGATACTAACGGTGACCCTAACGGTGGCTGGAAATCAATTGGACAGACTCTGGATTTTGCTGACGGATACGCATTTGAAGGAAGGCTACAGAGAGTTACCGGGGTAAACTGGCAGGGGCTGGGACTGGAGGACAGTAGTTATAATGGCTATAATTTCCATTTTGCCCATAATGATAACAACTTTTCGGCAAGTAGAAGGGATGCTGGGGCCAGAACCGGACTGGGAACGGCAACAGTGCTGGACCCTCCTGAGAATACATGGTATGGCTTCAGGTTCATACATACATCCGGGGGGAACAAAGAAATTCAATATCTCGGTACCGGTCAGACAATGATATTAAACCAGACAGCTCCTGATTCAAACCATTCAACCTTTGACAGGGTTACAGTGAGATATGGTTTTCCTTTCTATGTGGACAATATCTTTATTCGTAAATATATTTCCTCAGAACCATCGGTATCTTCTGTGGGTTCAGAGGTGGAAAGCCAGGCAGGCGGAGTAACGTTCAGTGTATCAGGTGAAGGCAGCCTGATAACAACGACGTTTGTAGATGTAGTAGATGGAGTATCAACGGTGATGCTGAAGTCAACAGGTGCTCCGGGGACAGCAACGGTAACGGCAACGTCAGAAAACTTCACGCAGGGAACGGTTGAAATAACTACAGGGGGGAGTAACACCCCGCCGAACGCGCCAATGAACCCGTTATGCGAAGGTGATACAAACCCGGCGAATGTGGCAAACGGCACTCCTGCTTTCGCCTGGACGTTCTCAGACCCTGACGGCGGTGACACGCAGTTAGCGTACCAGTTACTGGTGGCGGGCAGTTCGGCAAACTTATCATCTAATATAGGCGATATGTGGAATTCAGGCAAGGTAACGACCTCATCGTCCACTTCGGTATACGCGGGTTCTACATTGAATAATGAAACAGACTATTACTGGAAAGTACTTGTATGGGACAACAGGAACTCATCAGGCACATACTGCTCGGAACAGAACTTTCATACCTCGTTACCTGCGCCGACGAAACTGATAAACACGGCAACCGCGTTATCAATAGAAGCGAACGGTTCGGAAACATCCCTGATAACAGCATTCCTTTGTGACAGCGGTGATAACGTACTGGGTTACTGTACAAATAGCATTACATTTAACATATCGGGGCCGGGAACATTACAGGCGCCGACGGCAGTGTCGGCAGTGTCGGGGTTTGGAACGGTAATGATGCAGTCAACGACAAGTGTTGGCACGGCAGTCGTTACTTCAGAATCAACAGTGCTTACGGATGGAACTGTTGAGGTAGAAACGGTACCGGGAACTCCCGTTAAACTGGTAAACATCGCTCAACCTATCAGCATCCTCGCGGACAATGCGGCTACGAGCCTGGTAACGGCAAAGGTATGCGATAGTTATAACAATATAGTAACTACTGTCAACGAAACCGCAGGTGCGGGGTCGGCGTGGGATACGTTCAGGAACGCCAATTTAGGTACATGGCTGTACAGGAAAGAAGTAACTGTGCAAAGCGGTTCTGTACAGACCGGTTACCCCGTGTACATAAGCAACGAGAATCTGGGCACTGCCGCCCTGGTATCAGGAGGCAAACTGAAGTCGTTATTTGAGGACGCCAGGTTTGCCACGGGAGAGGACGGAACCAGCGAGCTTGATTACTGGATAGACACGTTAAACACAGGGTTCTGGGTGGAAGCGGTCAG
>JAUXDE010000066.1 GCA_030618495.1 Clostridia bacterium | reverse complement strand
CACCGTAAAGCACAACCGCGGTATTTCCCGGGTTCTCCTGGTGTGGTGAGTCTAACATAGCTTTACATATGAAGGGCAGGCTTTGTGAGATGGACTCAAGGAAAGACGCAGAATACGTCCAAATGATGCCCTTCCCGAAGGGCTGTCGTCTTTTGTCCATCGTCGGCGTCACTCATCGTTCACATATATACAGTATTCTCACTCTTCGTTCCTTGACGCTGAAACAAAATACTTTCAGCATATGAAAAGCTATGTAAGTAACACTACACTAAGACAATGAAATACATTGAGTTAAAGAAAAAAGGTATACTAAAAGAACGGATAAGCTCGCTTGACAAACTGCTTGTCAGGTGCAGTCTGTGCCCCAGGAACTGCGGCGTAAACCGGTTAAAAAACGAGAAAGGGCACTGCAGGTCAGGGTATACTCCCATTATATCAAGCGCTAACCTGCACTTCGGCGAGGAACCTCCGATATCAGGCGCTAACGGCTCAGGTACGATTTTCCTGGCCAACTGCAACCTGAACTGCTGCTTCTGCCAGAATTACCCCATAAGCCAGCTCGGCAACGGCAACGAGATATCCATAAAAAAACTTTCGCAAACCATGCTTGAACTGCAGGAAAAGGGGGCGCACAACATAAACTTCGTTTCACCCACGCATTTCGTTCCGCAGGTAGTCAGGGCGCTGGACACGGCAATAGAAGGAGGCCTTAAGATACCCCTTGTTTACAACTCGGGGGGATATGACTCGGTTACCACGCTTAAGCTGCTTAAAGGCATCTTTGATGTTTACATGCCCGATGCGAAGTATGCCGATAACAATAACTCAAAAAGATATTCAAACATAGAAAACTACTTTGAAGTCAACAGGAATGCATTAATCGAAATGCACCGGCAGGTAGGCGCCCTGGAAACAGACAGTAACGGCATTGCGGTAAAGGGACTCTTGATACGGCACCTCGTACTGCCCGGAAACATTGCGGGCTCTGAAAAAGTACTGAGGTTCATCGCCCAAAACATATCAAAAGATACGTACATGAGCATCATGTCGCAGTATCATCCCGCGCACAAAGCCACCAAAATGAAAGAGATTTCAAGAAGGATTACCAAAGAAGAGTACGAGCGCGTCCTTAAGCTTGCCGAAGAACTCGGGCTTGAGAATGGCTGGCACCAGGAATTATGATTTAGCCCGAATATTCCATTTAAAATAATTATTCAAATCAAGATATCAATAAAATTCTATTAAATAATATCTATTGACAATTCAGAATATATATGTTATACTATTTATACCTACAAAGGAAAAGGAGATAATATGGCACAAATCAAAACTGCAATATCTATTCGGGAAACCCTCTTTAAAGAAATGGACGCCATTGCCCATAGGACACACATTCCACGCAGTCGGCTGTTTGAGAAAGCGGTAATTGATTTTCTTCATAAGCAGGAAACTTCAAAACTCTTTAAACAACTCAACATAGCTTATAGTGATACCCCTGCTCCGGAAGAAAAAAAACAGCAAGAACTCATGAGAGCTCATCATCGTAAGCTTGTGGAGGGAAATTGGTAATTAATCAAGGAGATATATTTTGGATCCGTCTTGTCGAACCCCCTGGTTCTACCCGGATTTACCGGCATCCTTATCTTGTTGTGCAAAACAATCTTTTCAATCTCAGCCGTATTAATACAGTCGTCGTTTGCGCTCTCACATCAAACCTTAAACGGGCAAAAGCCCCGGGAAATGTTCTGCTTCGCAAAGGAGAATCAAATATGCCAAAAAGCAGCGTTGTAAATATTTCCCAGGTATTTAGTGTAGACAAATCATTTCTAATTAAGAAAATCGGCACCCTATCTGATAGCCGCCTGGAAGAAGTCCTCGATGGAGTCCGGTTCCTTATAGAGCCGCGAGAAGCGCCGTCAGCATCTTTGTAAAAGACAATACTTATATTTTCCCTAACAATTCATAAAGAGAATTAATAGAAGAATCTTATCTTATTCCTCATACTTATTCTTATACCTGTTATTATTTTTTGACAGATTTACTGACAGGAGGGACACGACGTCTATTCTTATTCCCGCTTTTTTAATTGACACGCCTTGTTTATAAAATAAAAGTGTTTCTTATCAGCCTCTTTCCACGCTCATCTTAATGTCTCAAGAGTTCCCTGAACAGATCCAGCATCCTGTCAGCAACGACCTTATCGGAATTCTTGTTGACATAACTGTCCGCCTCAACGAGCGTTTTTTCGTATAACTTTGATTCACTGAAGATTTCAGTAAGGTTTTTTGTCACATCCGCCTGGTTTTTGTACCTGAGAATGCCCTTACCGAACAGCTCAACGTAGTTGGAGTCCCTTGCAAGAATTACACAACCCGAGCCGAGACACTGAAAAACGGTGCTGGAGACAACCGCATGTCCGGCTGAACCCTTGCCGAAGAACAGCACGTCTGAAGCGTGAAGGTAATCGTAGAGCCGGTCCATATCAGGCGCTTCATGCCTTATTTCAATTTTTATGTTTTTCATCTGTTTCTTCAGGGCGTTGAACTTATCAATGCCGGGCTTGTCCTTCAATGTCAGGAGGAGAGTGACGGGAAAGTTCTTCCCGGCGCGGTCTATCCCGGGTACTATATCAAGGGCCATCTTAGCCGCTGGACCGAACATATAAACGATTTTCCTGTCCATCGGGATTTTTAGTTTCTTTCTCTTGAGTTTTTTGTTTCCCTTCCTTAGAGGATTACAGGGATAGGGAATCTCGTATAACTTCATCGGGTCATGGCCTGTCTTCATGAAATCCATGTACCTCTTGTCAAAACTCACTACGGCATCCCAGTCAAACTGCCAGTAAGAAGGGTTCTCCGCCAATTTGCCGTCATGGACAACCGCAACCGTCTTGGCTTTCCTTTTTATCATGTGGAATATATTGCCCAGAAGGTCATTGGGAAACATGCCGTGGTCCTCTGCGACAAAAATATCATAATCGCCTGTCAAAAAAGGCCTGGGGTCAAGCCTCGTGGGTTCGGCGCTCCACGTGGTGAAACACCTTTTAACGTAATCCTCATCCTTGCCTATAATGTTCGTCCCGTGAAAGCTGTCCTTGTAAAAGGAAAAAACAGTTACCTTGTGTCCCGACTTAACCCATGACCTGCCGACCTGCTCGGTGTGAAAGGAAGCGCCCGAGTCCGTGTTCCACCCGCCCATTAAACCAATTTTCATTTTAACCTCCCGGTAATTTTTTCCTTGATTAGCCGCAATTATATGATAAAATTAATCAATAGTCAACATTTAAAATGAGCATGTGTTTTCAATGAAAAACATTCATCATGAAAACGTATAAAGAAAATCGTTTGCCGGTTACCATTAGCAGATTAATAGTATTAATAATACTGGGAATTGCTATCCTTCCGGTAATATCCTTTTCTAAACACACCCTGGATATTTTTATGCTCCCGAAGGAATTGGTCTTTCAAACTTTGATAGTACTTGCCCTGCTGTTGTGGCTGGTAAAGGCCTGGGTTGAGAAGAAGGTGTCCCTCTCAGGTTCAAAGCTGAATATTTTTATTCTTCTGTTTTTTGCGATTAACGTTCTGTCCCTGGCATGGTCAACAAGTTTTCACCTGAGTTTCAGGGCGGTAAACAACCTGACTTTCCGGATAATCCTGTATTTCCTGATTATAAATTCAATCGATTCTGAAAAACAGGTTAACACAGCCGTAAACCTCCTGGTCCTCGCTGCGGGCTTAGAATCCGTTTACGGTATAATACAGCATTTTGGGCTGGATCCGTTTCTCGGTTTAAATCTTAAGGGCAAACTTAATATAATAGGAACCTTCGGTTATCATAATTTCCTTTCTGAATGGCTTGTCCTTGTTATCCCCCTGTTGTTATACAGAATATTATTTGAATCAAAGAAATTCTTTTCGGGGTTCGTTTTACTGACTTCTTCGGTATGCATGGTTCTTACGCAAACAAGGTCTGCCTGGCTTGCCCTGATAATTTCAGTACCGTTCTTCCTTATACACTCGGCAAAAAAGAACAAAGAAATCTTTTTAAAATACAAAAAGCGGATAATCGCTGTTTCGCTGGCAATTCTTGTTGTAACGGGCTTCTTGATGTTTATTCCCCTCGGTAAGGATTCGCCCAGTGTTGTTAATAGAATAAAATCCTCTTTAAGCCTTAAGGAAAGTACCGTTAAGTCCAGAATCGTTTTGTGGAAAGCGGGAATAAACATGATAAAGGAAAAACCCCTGCTCGGCTGGGGCGTTGATACATACAAATATCATTACCTGGATTATCTTGGAAAAGCAAAAAGTCACCTGACCCCGGGTGAATACATCGCCGAAGAGGCAGAAGACGCGCATAACGAATACCTGCAGGCGTGGGTTGAATCGGGGATTGCGGGTTTTCTACTATTTGTTTCTGTTATTGTAATTTATTTCAGGGAAGCGTTCAAAGCAATAAAAAAATGCGGCAATAGTAAACTCTCTTTATTGATAATCGCTTTTTCAGCCGGCATCATCGGCATATTAATTGACAGCCTGTTCAGTTTCCCTTTTCACATTACACCTATTGACATAACCATCTGGTATATAATCGGACTGACTGTAGCATCGGGAAGGATTAATGAAAGAAAGAATCATCAATAAAAATATTATTTCAATATTAACCCTTGCCTGTATTATTGGGGTCTTTTTCTGGATACAGACCTTGAATTACTTCATTGCCAATTGTTATTCTCTAAAAGGAATAAAGTATTCATCCTTTCGTGATTACAACCTGTCGGAGGTTAATTATAAAAAAGCCATGAAGCATGACCCGCATAAAGGGAAGATTCATTTCCTGTACGGCTCCATGCTTCTCAACACGGGCAGGATTGACGAAGGGATAGCAGAACTAAACAAGGCGCTGTTAAACTTCAGGGATGTTTACCTCTACCGGAACCTCGGAAAAGCATACCTGGGAAAAGAAGAATACGATAAAGCCATGTATTTCTACGGAAAAACGTTTGAAACAGGGATAGGCTTCCTGGACAGTCTTTGCAATATGGGAACGGTGTATCTGAACAACGGTGAAACAGACAAGGCAATAAAGATATTCAAAAAAGCGCTTACCTACAACAATGACCATTTGCTGGCAATTAAAAACATCGGCACAGCATATTTAAGAAAAGGAGACTATCATAACGCCATTCATCAGCTTGGAAGAGCTTTAGGAAGGGAACCTGAAAACGTCATTACGCTAAACGCCCTTGGCATGGCTTATTTGAAAACCAGGGCGTACGAGAAATCCATGGCTATATTCAGGAAAATACTTAGACTTGATGATAAGAACATCAGGGCACACAATAACCTTGGAAACATGTATTATGAAAAAAAGGAATACAACAAGGCAATAGAGTGCTGGAAAAAGACGTTACAAATTGACCCTGGCAATAAAATAGCAAAACATAACATCAGCAAAACTGTTAACAAACTGCCAAAATGAATATAACTAAAACTATAAACCTGAAGATGTTCATAACACTATCCATTATCCTGACGTTACCTTCAGGTATTTTATCGGCTGAAGATATTATCGATGATTTCCTGGCAGAAACAAACCCTTTCTCGTTTCTTAAAACAGACAGCAATGATTTTCTGTACCCTGCCCATCATCTGAAGAATGACAAAAACAGGATTGAAATAGCCGGTAACTTAATGGACATTTTCAGGGAGACGAAGGAAAACGGAGATTACAATTACCTGTACAAACAGGGAATAGGCGTATCTCTTACAAAACTGTTCTTGTACAACGAAAGAAAGAGCATTATATCAGTAGGCTACGTAAGCGATTGCCTTGAAGGAAATTTCCCCTCAGTAAACCTATCGGGACCGGTTGTGCCGTCGAGCTCCATAAAGATGAGTTTTGCGACTTCCTTCGGACCGCACGATGTGGGCATCAGCTATAAATACTCCTCACAATCTACAAGCGCCACAGTCAGGCTTGACCCCTTCGCTGAATCAGATATTCCTAATGAGAACAAATACCTGCTTGACCCACTTGAGAATTTTTTCGGGACCAGCTATATCCTGGGGGGAAGTAATACTGGAAGTACCATTATACTGGAAGACCATTTCCATGTACTGTCAGGGCACTCGCTTGACATAAGGTTCTTATCGCATTCCGAATCCTACAATTACTACATTCAATATACAAACAACGAAACTGAAACACGCTACATTGATATACCTATAAACAGAAACTTATTGAAAGGTGAGATAAACTATTACCTGAATTTAGGTAATCGCTGGAAGTTTAAGTTTTTCTTTGCCGATTCAATTGAAAATACACAATATGAATTGAACCAGAGAGATGCCGACCCGGAAACAGAGATTGTCAGCTACGGAAACTCGGACTTCAACATTTCCACAATAAACATGGGTGCCGGAAGTCACTATAAAATTGACGATAAAACCAAATCCTACCTGAAATTTAAATATAACTCAGCGTCGGGATTAATACCTCTTTATTTTTCAACGCCTGACCTCAAATCATCCGGATTTATACCTATTGTTCACAGGCTTACTTCAACGGGCACATTAAACATTCCCATTTTCCATATTGAATATGGTTATGAAAAGGATTTTTCTGAAAAATTCAATTTCAATATGTTGGCAGGCTATCTTTTTTCAGGCTCAACGATTAACCTTGACGGTGAATTAAAGCTTATTGCGGGACTTGACAATTATAGCATTGACGAAGGAATAACAATAGATTTTGGTCTTATCCACCTGAAACTTGAGGCAAAATATAAACTGTTTAAATACGCGGCAATATCATATAAACTCTTTGCCAACATACCATACTACACAATCATAAGAAAAGGTTTTGAGCCGGCTCCGGATGACACAAAATGGAGGGTGAAAGGCGGCGGCGGCCTTGAACATACCCTGAGTTTCAGCATTATTTTTTAAGGGAAATAATGCCCAATAAATTAACATTTTATTTTTTTAATATTATTTCATTTTTTACTTGACACACATTTCTTTGAGTGGTAGAATAATGTTATGAATTGTTGAAATTATCGAACTTAAATAAAAGGAGCTTAAATATGATATTAAAAAGAATAATTAAATTAATAATTATTATAGCGCTTGTTCTCTCATTTAAAATTACTTACGCAAGTCAACCAACAAGTAAAATTGTCGGCTCACTTACCGTTGACTCAAATCCTGACGGCGCAGAGATATACATTGATTGTATCAACACAGGAGAGATAACTCCCTATACTTTTCATGACCTTCTTGGATTTACAGCAGCATACTCTCAAACATTATCCACTCATTCCGTAACAGTAAGAAAAGACGGTTATCCCAAGACGGGGCTTGAATTTGTTCATGTGAAAGCGGATGAGCCAAATAATATCTTTTTTGATTTGACTTCTGTTGATACGGGTTCGCTTGAAGTTAATTCCGTTAATTCAGGATACGAAAAGACATCAATTTCCAATGGATTTATAGGAGGTGGAATTGCGCAGGGATGGCAGGGAGCTTGCTGGGAAAACGGGCATCTTCTTGACCTGCCTTTTTCATTCCCGTTTTACGGAGAAATATATGATTCTGTATATGTTTCTCATGGAGGGATTGTTGGCTTTGGTTCAGATATATATGGCTGTTCCCCAGACTATTATAATGAGAAAATAATTTTTCCTTTTGGAGTAAACAATATTGCAACTAACGGAACTGCTCAGCCAGGGGAAGATATATACATTTCTACGACAACAACAACAGTTACAATCAGA
This sequence comes from Clostridia bacterium, assembly GCA_030618495.1. Taxonomy (GTDB): domain Bacteria; phylum UBA6262; class WVXT01; order WVXT01; family JAUXBS01; genus JAUXBS01. The sequence continues at coordinate 1,868 of JAUXDE010000066.1, read as the reverse complement.
TGGTGTGGGGAATATGAGTATTTTGATGGAGAAAGCCATTATTTCCCTTTAAATTTTGAAGTTGTGCTTTATAATGATGGTGAAATTAAATTCAACTATGGTTCAGGTAATGTAATTACTGATTACTTGTATTCATTTAATAGGGGGATTTCTTCAGGCGATGGCAGCAGCTATGAACGGGAATACATTTACTATTACAACTGGTCAAGTTATGCTGAGTCACAAGTTTACACGTTCGTTATTGGCGAAGATAACGGGGCTAGTATATATTTAGATGGAATAGATACCGGTCAAACAAGTCCCCATACGTTTAGCAACCTTATTGCGGGCACTACTCATTATGTAACGGTAAAACAGGACCCATTAAAATACGATTATTATATTATGCCCGGACAGAGAAGTTTTGTAGTTATTAAGGATTTTGTTGTAGTTGAGGATTTTCCTGTAGACGATGGCTACAGTTATGGATATCTAAATGTTTACAATAAAATTCCGGATGTTGACATTTACATAGATGGATTTTATGAAGAAACTTCATCATATTATTCTCCTTATTTTAATGAGGATTACCCCTATTACCTATATAAATACTATTTAGATCGAAACAAAGATAACCTGCATTGGATTACTGTAAGAAAAGATGGTTACCTAAAACCAGGATTACATGTTTTTGAACTTGATTATGAACAGGAATCATTTTTTGATTTTTATGGAAGTGATGTTGAAATTGATAAAATGGCTTATTTTAGCATGGATTCCGTCGCAGGAATAACAGTCGAAGATATAAATGCTAATGCTGACACGTTTAGCGTTGACGCTGTTACCGTGACAGTAACATCATCAATTGATCCAGGGGAAACCATAACCCTGACAGAAACCGGCAATGACACCGGGATATTTGAAGGAACGGTGGGGTTTGAGCTGGTTGCTGAAATCACACCAAACGATAAAGTAGCCGTGCAGAATGACGAATATTTTGCAGTTACATATTATGATTCAATAATATCCACTTCAAAAGTAACCTCATCCTACTTCAATGCCAACTACACCAGCAGCGATTTAGTGCTTAAAAGAGAAATAACCCCAATATTTCTTGCTTACCTTCAGACAAAAGAAGAAGAATTTCTCACGTTACCGGAAAGTGACGACAAGAACATGGGACTTGCCTTGATACAGGTAGGTTACGTGAACCTGATAGTGCAGGATAAACTGACAAGGGGTGGAGATATTCTGGATGGAACGACTGCTATTCTTGAAAACATTGAATCTATAATTAACAACGAGTTTTCTGATATAACGTGGAACCCCGGCTCGTCACTTCTTGACAAGGACGCGCTGGAAGCAGTATTACAGAGAATAGGGGAACTTATTATAGACGAAAAATGGGAAAATGACATTGTCCCACAAATAAATGATGCGCTTGAAAGCCTGGATGAAGTCATAGCGAACATTGAGCCCCTGTTTACGACTTTCGTGGATTATGAATATGAGTACGAAGGGTTTAAGAATATTGAACAGGCAGTTCCAGATTATATCTATTATCTTACAAAAGTGGATGAAAGCACCGGGAGTTTTAGTTACGAGGTTGAACTCGCGACAGAGGGCGGGTCCTGTTTTTGGATAGTAACTGAGCAGAAAGTAGATGAACTCCTCTCAGAAGCAGACAGTTTTGCGATAAACATTAATGACGGCATGGACCTGCTTGTTGAACAGGGATTTAATACCATTAAATCAGGTTACAACAATGACGGTGATACCGCAACAATCAGGATAGGGCGTGATGAGATTATAAGCGGTCTTAACAACATCAGTTCCGGCGCAGGTACTATCATCAACCTGTTGAATGACGAGCCTTTTATGTACTACAA
>JAUXDE010000032.1 GCA_030618495.1 Clostridia bacterium | reverse complement strand
TGCTACCACCTTGAAAGGGTGGTGAGCTAACCACTACTCCATGGGGACATTCTTTGTTGAGCTTGTATATTGATATTTTATCTTAAATATGAATCTACATTCACCATGTCAACCATCATAATGGGGGATTCAACTTTTGGCGGAACCTTCTCTTCTTTGACCATACTGCGAAGAATGGTTTTCACCAGAACCTTGCCCATTTCAATTGGATTGGCATTCATGGTAGCTGTTATAAGGCCGTCTTTTACACCCTGGAGACCGTTCCTGCTTCCGTCCAGGCCTACAATAAATATTTTTCCGGTTTTTCCTATATTCTTGACAGCTATTCCGGAGCCGATAGCCATTTCATCGTTTACTGCAAATATAGCATCAATATTACGATGTTTATTAAGGATATCCTTTGTGACTTTTGTAGATTGATTCCTCATCCAGTTAGCTGATGCTGATTTAACAACTTTTATTTCAGGGTGTTTTTTCACTATCTCCATGAACCCCTTTTTTCTGTCTATGGAATCGCTATCATTAACAACACCTTCAATTATTGCAATACTCCCCTTTTCTCTTAATAAACGGACAAGATACCTGCCAACCTTCCTGCCTGCTTCCTTCTGGTCATAACCCACATACGACTGTATTTTGCCTTTTGGTGACATTTTAAGGTTCAGCAGGTTAAAACCAAATACAGGTATTTTCATCTTGTTTGCCTTCTTTACGTACGGACCGGAATTTATTTTACTGCATAAAGCCATAACGTCAGGTTTGCTTGCCAACGCCTGCCTGATACCCTCTTCATGAGCTTTAAAATTCAGATCTTCTTCCCCTCCGAAGAGCATTAATTCTATGTTCCCGGCATCTTCAATAATCTCTCTCATGCCAAGAATGACATAAGAATAAAACGGAGTTGTAATGCCTGGAGGAATAACCGCAAGCCTGGTGGATGCATGAGAAGTTGTCACATATGAAAGAACACGGTTTCCGTTTTCCTGTTTAGCCAATCCCAGGGTCTTCCTGGTCCTTTCCATGAGTTTAGATTTATTTAAAGCATTTTCAGGATAATTTGCTATGCCAATGGACAATGTGACTTTTACCCTTTTTTTGTTTTTGTCATAAAAAACAGCATGGGATACTTTCTGTCTAACTGATTTCATTATGGCAATGGACACCCTTCTAATAGTGTCAGGAAATATTATTGCCAATTCATTTTTGTTCAGCATCCCGATGGGGAAATATGAGCGTATATTCTTTTTTATTATTTTTACTATTGAACACAGTATAGAATTCATCCCCGACTTACCACACAACCTCACTAACCTGGGATAATCATCTATGCTTATCATCGCAGTACCTACGGATATATTACCCCTGCTTGCGCGAAGAATTTCCTTTACAAGCAAGTCATTAAAGGACTCCTTGTCATAAACCCCGATTGCACTGTCAACCCTATGCACTGTTTCTACTGACTTCTTCACAGATACACTTTTCATTTTCCACCTCCCACTAAATAAATTTATTTAATGCAGCAATAAACATTACATAAATAAATGGCTGTCAATTGTTTTATGAGACCGGAGCGGCTCGAACGCTCGACCCTCTGCTTAAAAGGCAGATGCTCTACCGGCTGAGCTACGGTCCCCTGTGTGGTGTTACTAGTTAATAATTCCCGCTATTCTATTATTTAATTTGGTGTTTGTCAATAATTCTTTTGAGATTTGAGTTATAAGTTTATCAGGATATCAGGTCTTGTATGAGTTTGATAAAGGCAGGAACGGCAGGTTTCTTATACAGCCTGCCTATGTTTCCCTTCATGTTCTCAAGCGTATTTGTATCCCTGAAGAGTTTCATTATTGAATCGGCAAGGATTGCCCCGTTAAGCTTGTCATCCTTTATTATGATGCCGCCGCCGGTATCCGCAATGACCTGCGCATTTATCATCTGATGGTTTGCCGTGGCATGCGGATAGGGGACCAGTATGCACGGCAGGCTTATGGCTATTAACTCGGCAATCGTTGTCGCCCCCGCCCTTGAAACGGCAAGGTCCGCGCACGCGTATGCATACTCCATTTTATGAAGGTAATCAAAAACGCATGCATTGTGCCCCGATTTTACGTACTCATCCTTTACCCACGAGAACTGTTTCGGTCCCGCTATATGAATAAACCTTAATTTGCCCTTTACCGGCTCAAGCGGCTTCAATGCCTCAACCATTGCATGGTTAATGCTGGCCGAACCCTGGCTCCCGCCGAATATCAACACGTTTCTGCCTTCACCTTTAAGCTTAAGTATCTTCTCTCCGGCCTCCCTGGGACATTTCAGCATTTCCTGCCTTACGGGGTTTCCCGTAAACACGACATTATCATTTTTCAGGTATGTTTTTGTCTCCTCAAAGCTCACGGCAACCCTGTCGGCAATACTTGAAAGAACTTTTATTGCAAGTCCCGGAAGTACGTTCTGTTCATGAACTATACTGGGAGTTAAACAAAATTTTGAGGCTAAAATCACGGGCGGAGTCAAATACCCCCCCATGCCTATGACAATATCCGGCTTGAACTTCCGGATGATACCAAATGACCTGAAAAACCCCAGCATAAATTTAAACAGGAAGGTGATTAAACTGAAAGATAACTTCCTCTTCAAACCTTCTCCTGCTATGTTTACGACATCATACTTCTTATCCTCAAGTATTTTAGCCGCTATTCCACCGGCCCTGGACACGATAACCACCTCATTGCCTTCTTTAATGAGTTTATCAGCCAGCATTATACCCGGGTAAATATGCCCCCCCGTAGTTCCGATTACGATTAGCGCGCGCATTTATTATCCTTATTATTCTATATTCAGCGTTGCCGCTTAACCTGCATTGATATATTAAGCAGGATACCCATGCCGATAAGGGTGAAAATGAGTGAAGACCCGCCGAAGCTTAGAAACGGCAGGCTCAACCCTTTTGTAGGCATACAGGCGGTAACAACCGCTATGTTTATTATGGTTTGAAGCGCTACCAGTGAAACGATACCCGAAGCAAACATCGTCCCGAACAGGTTCGGCGCATCTATGGCTATCCTGGCGCCCCTGTAAATAATGAAGCAGAACATTAGTATTATGATGGTAACTCCAAAAAAACCCAGTTCCTCGCCGATTACCGGCAGGATAAAATCAGTGTGCGGCTGCGGCAGGTAAAACAACTTTGACCTGGAAGCGCCGAGCCCCTTTCCGAATAAGCCGCCGGAACCGAACGCAAGCAGGGACTGGTACAGCTGGTACCCTTTTCCCGTTATATCATCTTGCGGGTTCAGAAATGAAAGTAAGCGCCCCTTCCTGTACCCGACCTTCAGTATAGCCAAGTACAACAGAGGCAGGGATACCAGCACGATTGAAACCAGGTGCTGCACCCTTGCCCCTCCGATAAACAACATTATCATAAACATTAAGACCAGTATCACGGTTCCCCCGAGATCAGGCTCTATGTAAATAAGCGCCGAGAGAACCATGGTCACTATCAGGATGGGAAGTATGCATGCCTTAAATTCCTTTATTTTACTCTGCTTACGGTCAAGCACATCCGCTATGAAGAGAATCATTACCAGCTTTGCCATCTCGGACGGCTGGAATCCGATGGGTCCTATCTTTATCCACCTTCTTGCCCCTAACATTGTTGGCCTGAACAGTACTATGAAAAGAAGTATTACGGTAACAATAACGGCCGGCCTGGAGAATTTCTGGAAATGATTATAGTCCACCTGGCTGAATACCAGCATCAACAGGATGCCCGCCATTGCCCATATCGACTGTTTTATCAGGAAATGATAACTGCTTGAAAATTTCTCCTGGGATATGACGGCGCTTGCGGAATATACCATCACTATGCCTATGCATACAAGAACGATAACCGTCAGGAAAAGCGGTATATCCATTACTGCAGTTTTCTTACCCATTTCTTGAATGCCCTGCCCCTCTCTTCAAAATTATTGAACTGGTCAAAACTTGAACAGGCCGGTGAGAATAAAACAGTAAACCCGGACTTTGCCAGTGAAAAGGCAAGCCTCACCGCCTGTTTAACGTCTTTTGCGGTATGGGTTTCAGTTAAGCCACCGAGTTCCTTTTTTATCTTTGGCGCTGATTCTCCGAGCAGTATTAGCGCCCTTACCTTCTGCTTTATTGATTTTTTAAGCGGCAGGTAGGGTGACCCCTTGTCCCTGCCCCCCATAATAAGAACTATATCTCCGGTAAACGTTTGAACCGCTGTCAGGCAGGACTGTACGTTAGTTGCCTTTGAATCGTTTACGTACTTCACTCTTCTTATGGTTCTTACCGGTTCAAGCCGGTGTTCAACCCCCCTGAATAGGCCTATCTGCCTGCTGATTTCGGACACGCCCAGGCCTAAGATGTTTCCTGCTGCTATCCCCGCCATTATATTCTCAAGATTATGCAAACCGGGTATCTTCACCCAACCCGGCGATAGCCGGAATTCCATCTTCGGAGTAAAACCCGTATCACAGATTATCTTATTGTTTTTTACGAATACGCCCTTCTTTAAACTTTTTTTACCGGAAAACATTACCTTTGAGCACTTCACCCCGGCAGCAAGTTTTGCGCAGTTAGCGTCATCAGCATTCAGTATGCAGAAATCCCCTTCCGCCTGCCGGCTGAAAACCCTGGCCTTTGCCTTTATATAATTTCCCATCGTCTTATGGTGTTCAAGATGATCGGGAGTAATATTGGTTATCACCGAAACATGCGGGTGAAAACTCACGGCGGTCTGAAGCTGGTAACTGCTCACCTCGACAACAACGTCCGTCTTACCGCTTATCCTGTTTAAACACGAGGACAGGGGCGTCCCTATATTGCCGGCCGCAACACTCTTTCTGCCTTTTTGAGCCTCCAGGATGTTTCTTATCAACTCAACCGTCGTGGTCTTACCGTTTGTCCCGGTAACGGCAATAATTCTGGCTTCAGGCGGCGCCAAACTGTATGCAACCTCCAGTTCCCCGCTGACAGGGATACCCTTCTTTTTCGCAAGCCTGTACAGCGCATCATCCGGCGCAACCCCCGGGCTGACCACCAGCATATCAAAGGAGCCGGACTTAAGCCCCTCTTTGCATGAGATACCGTAACCCGGAACCACTCTTATACCCTTCTTGAGCTTCCTGATACCCGGCAGTAATTCCTTTCTCGTTTTCTTATCGGTAACGGTTACCCCTGCGCCGGCGCCCTTCAGCAGGTTGGCGACAGCGACCCCGCTTATACCGAGTCCCACGACGAGAATATTTCTGTCTGAATAAATGTTATTCATAATTCTACTAAATAGTTTTTCATAACGGCCGTGTTATCTTATCTTCAGACTGCCCAAAGCCACCAGCGCAAGCATGATTGATATTATCCAGAACCTTATTACCACCTTCGGTTCCTTCCAGCCAATCAGCTCAAAATGATGATGGATGGGAGCCATCTTAAAAATCCTTTTTTTACGCACCTTGAAAAAGCCCACCTGGAGTATAACAGAAAATGCCTCCATGATGAATACCCCGCCTATAATAAAGAAAAGCAATTCCTGTTTCATGAATACAGCGCAGAGTCCTATCGTACCGCCCAGGAACAGTGAACCCGTATCTCCCATGAACACCTCGGCGGGGTACGTGTTGAACCATAGGAACCCCAATGCCGCACCGGCCATCGCTGCCAGGAAAACCGCGATCTCACCGGCTCCCTCGACAGGTATCACCCGGAGATAACTGCTGAACTTCGCGTGGCCCGCCACGTATGCCAGGAGCAGGAAACTCAGCGCTGATATACCGATTGAACCGACCGCAAGACCATCCAGGCCGTCAGTAAGGTTTACTGCATTTGAAGCGCCTACGATAAATATTATCAGGAAAAATACATAGAATATTCCAAGGTCGATAAAGCAGTTCTTTAAATACGGTATATTGACCTTTGACGCAAACTCATGGTTAGCGGGATTATTACTAAGATACGCGCTTATGACTACGGCAAAAACCAACTGTCCGAGCATCTTATAAGCCGCGGGCAGCCCCTCGGAATGTTTCTTGACCAGTTTCAGATAATCGTCAAAGAAACCAAGCATCCCGAGCCAGATGGCTGACACGAGTATTACAAGCACAAACCGGTTATCAAGCCGCGCCCAGAGCAATGTTGAAATCAGAAGGCTGAAAAGTATTATCAGCCCACCCATCGTGGGAGTGCCTGACTTTGTCTTGTGCTCCTGCGGCCCGTCATCCCTTATCACCTGGGTAATCTTCATACTCTTCAGCTTCCTGATTACCATGGGACCTATAAGGAAACTCAGGAAAAGCGCTGTAAGCAATGAAGCTCCGATACGAAAAGTAATGTACTGAATTATGTTAAACGGTGAAAAAAACTCGTGCAGCGGGTACAGTAAGTGATATAACATTTTATATTTTCTCCTTTTTTAGTGTAGTGTTACTACTCTCACCCTATTTTTTTTGCCACTTCATCCAACCCCATCTTTCTTGAGCCCTTTATTAAAACAACATCATTTTTTCTCAGTATATGCTCAAGTTCCTTGAGGGCATCGGCAATCGCCGGACAAATAAAAACATTATTCTTATCCATGCCTGCCTCTATTGCCGCCTCTGCCGTATACCTGGACTGACTGCCTATCGTAATCAACACTTTAAATTTCTCTTTGAAAACAGCCCTCCCTGCCTGGACGTGAAACACTTTTGATTTATCCCCCAACTCAAGCATGTCCCCCAGCACCGCAACCTTCCTGTGTTCGCCAAATGCCTTCCTTACTTCTTCAAGCGCTATTTCCACCGAAGACGGATTGGCATTATATGAATCGTTTATAACCTTTATACCGTCACGGTCTGAGAGCTCGAATCGCATACCGGGGAAACTGAACGCATTCAGAGCCTTCGATATTGCGCCAGCCTCACACCCGAGATAACCCGCAACAGAGCATGCCGCAAGAGCATTATAAATATTATTCTCCGCAAAAGATGAAAGTGTTATCCCCTGGCTTCCCCCGTTCATGTTCAGGGTAAAGGAACAGCTGTTGTCCCCGGGATTAAACTCCACCCCGGAAGCCATTACGTCCGCTTTTTCCTTTATTCCATAAGTTATGGTTTTTCGTTTTATAAACTTCAGGGTATCTTTCAAATAAGGATTATCCGTATTTATAACGGCAACCCCTTCTCCGGAAAGATTGTCCACAAGTTCCATCTTGGCTTTCAGCACATTTGAAATACTGCCCAAATGCTCCATATGGGCATTACCCACATTCGTAATCACACCTATACCGGGTGAGGCTAAAACCGTCAGCGTCCTTATCTCACCTAAATGATTCATTCCCATTTCCAACACGCAGTACCTTGTTTCAGAGTCAATGTCAAAGAGCGTGAGAGGCAGTCCTATCAGGTTGTTGAAATTACCCTTCGTTGCCGTTACCTTTCCCTTAAGCGACAGGATGGACGCAAGCATATCCTTCGTGGTGGTCTTCCCGTTTGAACCGGTAACACCTATCACGACCGGTTTATACTTCATACGGTAATACCCTGCCAGTTTCTGTAATGCATCCAGGGTGCTTCCCTTAACCAGAATTAGCGGTGAGCCTGCCTTAATCCTCCTTCCGGCAAGAACCGCGGAGGCGCCCTTTCGCTCCGCCTCATAAACATGCTCATGCCCGTCAAAACGCTCACCCTTGAGTGCAACGAACAAATCCCCTTTTTCTATCGTCCTGCTATCCGTTGAAACACCCGATACCACCCCTTTTGAGTCACCTGAAACCAGCTTCCCTGCGACCGCTTCTAACACTTCATTTATTGTTATTTTTTCCATTTGTTTTCAATCGCTTCAAAGCCTCCCGCGCAACCTCCCTGTCATCGAAATGAATCCTGGTATTTCCCAGTACCTGATAATCTTCATGTCCCTTGCCTGCAATCACCACCATGTCCCTTTTGTCCGCCATTCCCACCGCCTGCTCAATTGCTTCACGCCGGTCCGGCGTAAGCTGATAATTATCCCTGCCGGTTTTCTTTATCCCCGTTTCAATATCAAGAATAATCTTATCCGGTTCTTCCGTGCGCGGATTATCCGATGTGACCACAACATAATCGCTGTACTTTACAGCCGCTTCACCCATAAGAGGCCGCTTGCCGCGGTCCCTGTCCCCCCCGCAGCCAAAAACAGTGATAATCCTCTCCGGGCTCAACTGCCTGCAGGACTTTAGAATCCGTCGAAGAGAATCATCCGTATGCGCATAATCAACAATCACCGTAAACGACTGCCCCTCGTCAATTACCTCAAAACGTCCCGGTATATGCCTGACTCCCTCAATCCCTTTTTTTATATCTTCAAGCGGTATCTGCTGTCCAATCCCGGTTGCCGCGGCAGCCAGCGCATTGTACAGGTTGAACCTTCCCGGAAGAGGCAGTGAAATCTTAACACTCAAACCGTCCATACCGTTTTGCAGAACAAATGATGTTTTATTCAATCCCAGCCTTATATCCGAAGCCGTTATATCGGCCGCATTCTCAAGGGCATAGGTTATTATTCTTTTTTTTACCGCCCCCTTTACCTTCCCTGACGCAGGGTCATCGTTGTTTATTACAGCCACCTTCTCGCGTTTCTTTCCTGCGCTCATCCCGAGTCCGGAAAAGAGTTTAATCTTGGCGTTAAGATAATCATCCATATTTTCATGGAAGTCCAAGTGGTCTCTCGTTAGATTCGTAAAAACGGCCGCATCGAATTCAATCTCTTCCACCCTGTCCTGGACAAGGGCGTGTGAAGAAACCTCAATCACGGCGGAATCAAACCCATTTGCGAGAAGTTCAGCAAGCATCCTCTGCAGGTCACGGGACTCCGGCGTCGTGGTAAGCGCGGGTATACTCTTTTTTCCAGTCCTGTATTCCACCGTGCCGAACAAGCCCGCCTTACCGCCCCGGGCATTCAAGATGGACTCAAGCAGGTAACTTACGGTGGTCTTGCCGTTCGTGCCGGTTACACCTATAACGTTCAATTTCCCGGAAGGATGATTGTAATATTCACCCGAAAGCGCCGCCAGGGCAAGCCGCGGGTTATCTACCAGAACCAGGGTATAATCCTTAATTCTTTTCGGCTTTACCGATGAAACAATAACCCCCGCCCCTTTACTCACTGCCTGATTTATATATGTGTTTCCGTCCTCGCGGTAACCGTTGATAGCCACGAATACGTTGCCCGGACTAACGTTACGTGAATCATATTCTATACCCGTAACGGTTATAGCCTTATTCCCGTGAACCTGCCCCCGGGGCAGTACCTTCAGTAGATTATTCAATCCCTTTTTCATTATTACCTGTTTGTTGCTAACTTGTATTCATCCCAGGGTATGCTGTAGTACTCCATGATCTTCTGCGCCACTCTTGAAAATACCGGCGCCGCAACAGTCCCGCCGTAATAGACCCCCTCCGGTTCGTCAACGATCACAAGAATCGTTACGCGCGGCTTATACGCCGGGATGAAACCCGCAAATGAAGCCGTATATTTCATCGAACAGTATGCCCCCGATTTTTTATCATACTTCTGGGCAGTCCCCGTCTTCCCGGCAACCCTGTAGCCATCAACCCCGGCCCTAACTCCCGTGCCCTCTTCAACTACCCCTACAAGCATTTTCGTAAGCAGGTTAACAGTCCTGTGAGACACCACTCTTCTTATGGTAATGGGCTCAAACTCCCGGGCATTATTACCGTCGGAATCCAGCACGTGACGCACAATTCGCGGCTGCATGAGCCGCCCCTTGTTCGCGATACTGGAGAAGGCCGAAACAAGCTGTATCGCCGTCACGCCGATTTCCTGCCCAAACGAAATTCTTCCCAGGGATATGCTGCTCCACTTGTCAGTTTTCCTCAGTATCCCGCATGACTCGCCGGGCAGGTCAATACCCGTGTAATTCCCGAACCCGAACTTGCGCGTATATTCGTAAAGCCCTATCCTGCCAAGTTTCTCGCCAATCTTTGCCATACCTATGTTGCTTGATTTCATGATTATCTGATTAAAATTCAACCAGCCTTCTTTTTCATGATCCCTTATTGGATAATTGCCTATAACCCACAAGCCGTTTTCACAATAAAATCTGTCCTTCGGGCTCACCATGTTCTTCTCAAGAACAGCGGCGGCGGCAATTATTTTAAAGGTCGAGCCCGGCTCATAAACATTTGTTATTGCCGGATTGTTCATAAATCTTGAAGCATATTTCAACGGTTTATTGCCGTTGAACCCCGGGTAATTCGCCAGCGCAAGGATTTCTCCCGTGGCAGGGTCCTGAACAACAATAGTTGCCCTGCTTGCCTTGCTATTAATGTACGCTTTTTTAAGTTCAACCTCCGCAACGTGCTGTATATACTTATCTATGGTAAGAACCACATCACAGCACTCTTTGTTACGTTTTATAACTTCATTGGTGGTAATCACGTTACGGCCGAACGCATCAGTTACCCTTACAGCCCTGCGACTGGCTGTTTTCAGGAACTTTTCATAGTTCTTTTCAATTCCGGACAGCCCCTGGCTGTCAATACCCACACAGCCAATAATATGACAGGCAAGGTCATTTTCAGGATAAAACCGTTTCTTCTCCTGTAAAAGATAAATACCTTCCAGGCCAAGCTTCTTAACCTTCATGGACAATGAAGGCCCCACCTTCCTCTTCACCCATGCAAAACTTGAACGTTTCCTCAATTTACCGGCAAGTGATGATTCATTCAGTCCGAGTATACCGGCAAGTTTTCTTGAGGTCCTGCTGGGACTGGATATTTCGGAAGGAACGGCAAATACTGAGTCCACGTTGATATCAAGCGCAAGCTGCTCCCCGTTTCGGTCGTAGATCTTACCCCTGTCGGGATTCAGGAATATCTTATGCTCAAACTGTTTTATGGCTGTTTTATTAATAGGGGAATGCCTTACAACCTGGATGTTCCATAATCTTACTTCCAGCCCCGCAAACATCACAACCGTAACTACCAAACATATAATAATACGGTATTTTATATTCATTCTATTAAATAAACAATACTTTCAGCATTAGGGTAAACCATATTCAGCCTGCCCCTGGCAATCATTTCAATTTTTCCATAATTTGAATGCTTGCTGACCTTCCTCCTCATCAGGTTATTCTTCTCTTCAAGTGAAACGGCAAGGCTGCTAAGTTCGCTTATCTTATAGCCAATACAAATCACCTGAATATGCTGCCATACGTAGAACAGTAGGCCCAGCACGATTCCGATGAAAACAAACCCGAACTTCCCTGACTTTTTCTTATCACCCATTTATAACCTCACCTGCCCTTAACTTTGCGCTCCTGCTGCGCGGGTTTTGCCTTTTTTCCTCATCCGATGCCACAACCGGCTTCCTCGTTAACACCTTGAACATCGCCTCTTCCTTCCTTCCACTAAAATCCCTGAAAACATTCTTAACTATCCTGTCCTCCAGCGAGTGAAAGGAAATAACGCATATCCTGCCTTTATCCTTTAATAAACCAATTGCAGCAGGCAATGTTTCTTCTATTGCCTCTAGTTCCTCGTTAACCAGTATCCTTAAAGCCTGAAAAGTTCTTGTTGCCGGGTGGATTCTTCCCGGCCACTTTGATCTTGGGATTGCTCTTCGTATAATTTCCGCCAGCGCTCCAGCAGTCTCGATTGTCCCCTTTCCTCTTTCCCTGACAATGGCTCCTGCAATGCTTTTTGCCCATCTTTCCTCTCCATACCTGAAAATAGCTTCATTCAACCTCCTTTCATCCAGGTTATTAACATAGTATGCGGCAGATTTAGAAATTTCTTCCGACATCCTCATATCAAGCGGACCATCGTCCTTGAAGCTGAATCCCCTTGAACGGTCTTCAAGCTGGAACGTTGAAAGTCCCAGGTCAAACAATATCCCGTCCACCTTGCTTATTCTTAATTCCTTTAATATTTCCCCCAAACCCGTAAAATTTGAGTTGAAAATACGAACATTCTCTTCCTGCCCCTTCAGCTTATCCTTTGCCTTTTCCAACACCCCGGCATCCCGGTCAATGGCGATCAGGAGCCCTTCCGGCCCAATCCTTTTTAGTATCTGCTTTGCATGCCCCCCTTCACCCGCGGTGCAGTCCACCCAGACTCCGCCAGGCCTGCAATCAAGGTACTCAATGACAATATCCGTCATTACAGGAACATGCATTTGTTAGTATTAAACCATCCTTTCAAAACTGCACTTAATCTCACTAAGACTTGTCTTTCTACTTTTTGCAACCATTATCATTCTTACTATTCCCAACGTTTCATCCTTTTCATACAACCGGTAACCGCTGTCAGTGTACTGCATTGCCTTCAGCAGGCCCAGGTCCGTGTAATGCCTTATCATGCTTACAGGCACCTGCGCCTCCATTGCAATCTCGCCTATTTTCAGCAGTCCCTTTTCAATCCTCATGCTTTTTGTCATTGAATAGAATCACCTCCTCCATTTACCAGCGTAGTGTTACCACACTAGAACACAAGGTTCTCCGCAACTTCAGCGTACTTCTCCTGAACCTGGTTCTGGTACTTGGACCACAGCGTCCTGTTCCATATTTCAACCCTGTCTTGAACACCGATTATTACCGCGCTGTTCTTCAGCTTTGCGTATTCGCAAAGGTTTGCAGAAATCAGTATCCTTCCCTGGCTGTCAACAGAAACCTGCGAAGCTCCCGAAAAGAAAAGACGCATGAACTGTCTTGCGTCCTTTTTCGTGAATGAAAGTTCCTGTAATTTCTCTGTGATTTTTTTCCAACCTTGCGGAGTGTACATGAAAAGACATTTTTCAAGACCACAGGTAACGACGAACTTTCTGTGTTTGTCTTTCCTGAAGTTCGCTGGAATGAAAAGGCGGTGCTTGGTATCTATTGAATGCTGATATTGGCCTATGAACATCTCAATATTCCCCACTTTCCACCACAATTCACCACTTTTATGACAGTATACATTTACAGTAATGTTTTGTCAAGAAAATAATGAAAAAATATTAATAAATAATAAAAGATAACACTAGTGTAGTGTCACTAACATATCTTTACATATGCTGGAAGTATTTTGTTTCAGCGTCAAGGAACGAAGAGTGAGAATAGCAGGATAAGGCGGACAATGAATTAGTCATAATAGATAAGAAAAAAGGACTGCTCTTTAAAGCAGTCCTTTTATAGAAAGGCAAACCTGTAAGCCGAATTTTGTACCCTTTCGGGCGATGGTTATTTATCTGGGACCTGCGTTGCCGCAGGCCTCAAGCAACCTACCCAAAGTTATAGCGGGACTGGCCGTCCCTCCTTTTCTATTTGGTCTTGCACCGCGTAGAGATTGCCGCGTTTCACCCCTGTTACCTTTAGGGTTCCAGGACTCGTCTCTGTGGCTCTAATCCTCCCCGGAAGAACCGGGTGGCCTCCGGTTAGGAGACTACGCTGCCATACGGTGTTCGGACTTTCCTCTCCCGGTTAAAACCCGGAAGCAACCATCCGGTTTGCCTTATTTTTTCTTCCTGGCAGCAGTATTTGCCAGTTTATCAGCTTCAGAGTTATACTCACGTAAAACGTGATTATAACATATTTTATCAAACTTCTCTTCAAGGTTTCTTACAATAAGTATTTTCTCCTGCAACTTCTCATTCTTCACACGGTACTGCCCGTTTAACTGTCTTACCAGAAGTTCCGAATCGGAACGCACCTCAACACTGCCGGTCAATTTCAGGACTTCCCTCATCCCTTCAATAAGCGCCGTGTACTCAGCGATATTATTGCTGGCATGGCCAATGTACTTTGATATTCTTCTTACGTCCCTGCCCGAAGGGTCCCGGATTACGATACCTATGCCCGCGTCCCCCGGATTGGGCACTGCGGAACCATCGATGCTAAGACCATAAACGCCGTTTTCACATGTTTTGCCGGGAGATTCCTTCATAACAAGCGCGGCTTCCGAAACCGCATTCCATACATCATCCTCGCTCAAACCGGGGACCTTGTCAACTGCGGAATCCACCGACCTTTCCCTTGAAAGAATCTCAAGTATTTTGAAGGTCTTTATTTTGCTGTTCTTCTTTTTTTTCATCAAAATATACAATTCTCATGCATGAACTGCAAACAATAGTATCCTGCCCCCGGATGACATCGCTCACTTCCTGGGGAGTCATTATCATGTGGCAGCCGCCGCAGGCCTCTTCCTCAAGGGGTACTATTCCAATACCCCGCTTCTTCACCCTTATCCTATCGTATTGTACCAGGACCGTATCCTCAACACCCCTGGCCGCATCAGACCTTTTTGACTGCGTTTCAGCGAGAAGGTTATTCAACCTCTGAATCTCATCTTCAAGTTCTTTCTTCTTACCGTTGAACACTGCCTTCTTTTCATCAAGCTCTTTATGCCTTTTATCCTTATTAATTATGAACTGTTCTTCCTTTTCCATTATTCCAAGTTGTTCGTTTTCAATCTCCTCTTTCTTCTTGTTGCAGTTTTCTATTTCCTTTAACAGGGCGGAATAAGCCTCGTTTGACTTTAAACTATTCAGTTCCTTCTGATGCTTCTTGATTTCTTCTTCAATGGACAATACATCATTATCCTTTTCCTTTTTCATCACCAGAAGATTATTCATCTCCTTTGATGCATTCTGGAAATCAACCTCAAGTTGTTCCACTCTTTCATCCATACCTTTAATTTCTTCGGGTATCTCTTCAAGCTTATTCTCTATCTGCATCACCTGGATATCTATCTGCTGTAATTTGACAAGTTCTTTTAATTTATCGTTCAATTTGGCACCTTTCTAATAGAATTTATGGGCAATGAGGGATTTGAACCCCCGACCTTTCGGACGTGAACCGAACGCTCTACCAACTAAGCTAATTGCCCCCAGCAACATTGTCAGGGGGATAGAGAGCTTTCCTATTAAGTTTTTTCTCATCTCTACTGTATGGGTCCACAAGGACCTGAACCTTGGACACCCTGATTATGAGTCAGGTGCTCTAACCGACTGAGCTATGGGCCCGAAAATTAAAACATTAAACGTATTTATATCATTTTTAACGGTTCAATGTCAATGAAAAATAAAGTTAATCCTGAAAAGATATCACGATATCCTCCCACGGAACTTCCTATTTATGGTGTCGCTTCCCATTCTTAAAGATAATCATCTTTATATTTGCAAATACTAAACAAAATGATATAATTAAATTGAATACATTAAATGTTTTATTAAAGTATGCCGGAGGGTTACCTGATGATTAAAAATATATTACAATATTTTATAAAAAGAAAACTGGTGGTTACTGTAATAACCATTGTTTTCATAGTAATGGGAATAGCCTCCTTAAAGAAAATACCCCGGGAGGGAATGCCTTCT
>JAUXDE010000146.1 GCA_030618495.1 Clostridia bacterium | reverse complement strand
ATCATCCAAGCATTATAGTATGGTCATTGGGTAACGAGTCGGGATTTGGTAGAAACCATATGGCCATATCAAAATGGATAAGGGAAAACGAGCCTACAAGGCTTATTCATTATCATCCTGCCGAGAATGACCGGTCAGTTGATATACTGGGACCAATGTATCCAAGCGTAGATGATATAATTGATATGGCAAAGAATAGCAAAGAACACAGGCCGGTTATAATGTGTGAATACGCTCATTCCATGGGTAACAGTACCGGGAATCTCAAGGAATACTGGGAAGCAATTGCTGAATACAAACGTCTTCAGGGCGGCTTTATATGGGACTGGGTGGACCAGGGGTTGAGAGAAAAGACATTAATAACTTATAATTCCATTAACCCCCGGGATAAGGGGATAGTGTTCGCTGAAATAGTTGATGGTAAACAGGGCAAAGCAATAAAAGACGGGTATGCGGCCATGCCTGTTACGCATAGATTGAATATAACAGGCAAGGAGTTAACCCTGGAGGCATGGGTAAAACCAGCCATGAGCGATGAACATTGTCCCTATGTTTCAAAAGGCGGCTGGCAATATGCATTGAAACAAAAAGGCGACAAGGTTGAGTTTAGTATTTACAATAAAAGGCGGATTTCAGTAACCTCAAGAGTCGAAGAGGACTGGTATGATAAATGGCATCATCTGGTTGGAGTGTACGACGGAAACATGCTTAAGTTATATATTGACGGCGAGCTAAAAGCCGACAGAAAAAACAAGTGTGGTATCGCAGGTTCCCCATACCCGGTAAATATCGGAAGAAACCCTGAATTTACCGGAAGGATAATGAAGGGAAGCATTGATAATGTCAGGATTTACAATCGCGCGTTACAGGAAGCTGAAATAATGTCCGGCAAGGGGGCGGAAAACGGTTGTGTGCTGGATTTAAAGTTTGATGAATTTAGTGAAGGCCCTGAATTTTTCACTTATGGCGGTGATTACGGAGAAAAACTTACCGACGGAAATTTCTGCATAAATGGTCTTATAACTCCTGACAGGAAGGTAAAACCGGCTTTATGGGAATATAAGAAGATATTACAGCCTGTAACGGTGAAACCGGTTGACCTGTCTTCAGGCAGGGTGGAGATTATTAACAGGTATCTTTATTCGGACTTGGATAACCTGGACGCAAACTGGCAGCTTTCTTCCGATGTTGCAGTGGTTCAGGAAGGAAAACTTAAATTGCCGTATATTGGGCCGGGAGAAAGCGCAGAAGTTGGTATAGTTATAGATAAGTTCAAACTCGAACCCGGAGCAGAATACCGGTTAACCATAAGTTTTTCTCTGAAAAGAGGAACCGCATGGGCGGAAAGCGGCCACGAAGTGGCGTGGGAACAGTTTGAGATGCTTTATAATACGCCTGCAAGGAAGGTTATTTCTATTGATGAAATGCCTGAGCTGAAACTCGAGGACAGGGAAAAAGAGATAATTGTACAGGGTGATGAATTCGTTCTGAAATTTGACAAACAGAATGGAATCATAGCTTCGTTGATATTTAAGGGTAAAGAACTTATAATTAAAGGTCCAACGCTGAATCTTTGGAGAGCGCCTACGGACAATGATGTTATTTCAGGAACGGCTGAAATCTGGAGAGCAGCAGGGTTGGCTAGTTTAAGGAGAGAAGTTAAGGAAGTTACCGTTGAACTGGTGAATAATAAAACGGTAAAGGTGGGTGTTTTCATAAAAACTTCGGCAGGAAGTTCGGAATATAATTATAAAATATTCGGGAGCGGAGATGTGATTGTGGAGCATGAAGTTTTAATTAAGAGCAGTGCCCAGGATTTGCCAAGGGTCGGGATGAACCTTTCTCTGCCGAAAAGTTTTAGTAACTTTACCTGGTGCGGCAGGGGGCCGCATGAAACTTATCCTGACAGGCTGATGGGAGGTAGAATGGGAGTACATAGCGGCAAGGTTGAAGAACAATACACTGCATATATCATGCCTCAGGAGAATGGCAATAAGACAGGAGTAAGATGGCTTACTCTAACCGACAATGAAGGCGACGGACTCCTGGTGACAGGGACGGAAGAAATTAATGCCAGCGTTCACAACTTCACACCGGTTGATCTTGATGTGGCAAAACATACTTATGAGGTAAACAGTAGAAACGAAATAACACTGAATATTGACCATAGGATGTCAGGGTTGGGGAATGGGAGCTGCGGTCCGGGGGTGTTGCCTCAGTACCTGGTGCTCCCCGGCAGGTTTAACTATGAAATAAGGTTAAGGCCTTTTTCTGCAGGTCATATTAATCCGGGTATTCTAAGCAGGACGAAACTGCCCTAGTAAAAGGAGATATTTTATATGGCACTGGATTTAAGCAGTCTGAAAAAAGCGGTTAGTTCGCTGGGGCGTGCAATAGAATATGCGGATTCCCGGATCAAAGGGGAGGCGGGTACTGTTGAAGAGGAAGTAATCATTGCCGGCGTAATACAGAACTTTGAATTTACCTATGAACTGTGCTGGAAGTTCATAAGAAGATGGCTTGAAATTAACGGAGAAGGTTCATCCGTTGACGGCGCAACAAGAAAAGAGGTTTTCCGTATTGCTGCAGAAAGGCAGTTGATTCGGGATGTAGAGGAATGGTTTGAGTATACCAGGGCAAGAAACGAAACAGCCCACACTTACGATACGGGAAAGGCAAAAGAAGTCTTTGAAAAAGCAGTAAGTTTTTTGAAGGTAGCGGAATTATTATTAGAAAAGTTAGAAGATAAAAATGATTAATGTCGGTGACCAACACCTGTCAACCGTTAAACGAATTTTGCATAAGCATGTAAATAATGCTGAAATCCGTGTCTTCGGTTCGCGCCTAAACGAAGATGTAAAGAAATACTCTGACTTGGATCTGGCAATAGTAGCCAAAGAAAAGATTGCTCCAAGAGTAGTGATGAGGATGAAAGAAGAACTTGAAGAATCAGACATCCCGTTTCGCGTGGATATTCTTGACTGGCATGAGATATCGGATGATTTCAAGAAGATAATAAGTAAAAAATATGAAGTTCTAAGATGAGTTACATTGTTAGACCGCTTTTCCGTATATTGCCTGATGGGGATGGAAGAGCTCCCGGAAGGGTTGATAATAGAGGTTGGAATAGAAATACAATTTTTATTTGCTAAAGCTTGATTTGTGATTTTACTGCCAGTTAACCCCGGATATTGACGACGATATTCAAAAATAATTGAAATAATTCTTTACTGTTTTGTTCATGTCCGGTTATTTTCTGAACTTCC
>JAUXDE010000063.1 GCA_030618495.1 Clostridia bacterium | reverse complement strand
CAGGAGGCCGTTATACAGCTCCCAGACATAGCCTGACGGGCTGTCCTTCCTCATTTTTATCTCTTCAATTATGGCTCCCCGCTCAGTGTCCATATCACTCTCCTTGAACTTTGAGTTAAGCAGTATGTCAGAGAGTATATCCAGCGCTTTCTCAAAATAATCGTCAAGCACCCTGATGTAGAAACAGCAGTACTCCTGCCCGGTTAACCCGTTCAGGTCACCGCCCACCCCATCCACTTCCTTTGATATGGAAAATGCATCCTTCCTCTTTTTCGTCCCCTTGAAGAGCATATGCTCAATGAAATGCGTTATACCGTTGTTTGATTTGGTTTCATGCCGCGAACCGCACCCCACGAAAACGTTCACCGTGACGATTCTCGTATTCTTCATCGGTGAAACAATCAGTCTCATACCGTTTTTAAGAACAGTTTTTTTATACATTGCCTTACTCCTTTGTTTCCTCTTCATCACTCAATGCCGCCACCTTTGCCTCTTCAACGGCTGCCCCGTAAACCCTCTTCATTAAAGACCAGAAGTGCTTCTCCCTGTCACAGAAAACAGGGAGCCCCAGGCGTTTAAGAAGCGCCAGGTTCAACTTCGCAGGAACGATTGAAACCTTGAAGGATTTAAACCCTTCCCCCGGTTCCCAGAACCTGCTAATGCCCTTGACGAGAGGCTCAACTTTTATTTCCTCCCCCGCATCCGGTTTTGGTTCCTGTTTATCTTCCTGATTGATGGACTTCTCTTTTGGGCTTATCCCGCGCCTTTTCCCCAGTTCATCCATGATTTCTTTTCTGGAACGTCCGCGGAGATGGAATATCACCAAAGGATTCCTGCCAAACTCCTCGGCAAGGACGAAGTTCACCGCGGCTATATGCTTGCATGGATTTATAGAATCCAGGCACGAACACTGGGTTATAAGGTTCCCCCCCTCTTCCGGAAAAAGTTCAACACCGGAAGAAAGAAACGCTTCCTCAATATTTGGAGGCATCTCGCCTAAAATAAGTTTTGCCGTATAACTTGCGCTTGAACCCATAACCGTTATAACCCTGTCCCACACCCTGTCCGGAAACACTTTAAGCTCCATCCTCACCCTGTATGGCCTTGACTTCGTCCCCTGGACCATGGCAGTAACTATTCCCTTTTTTATTTCAAGGTTATATACCTGCCCCTTTCGCGCATAGTTAAGCCCCCTGTCAAGCCGGCTCTTCCAGCCAAAAGACTCCAGTGCGAAGAGCCACCTGTCCGACCACCACTTCTTGCTTATTTTTTCGGACTGCAGCCTCATACCGTCTTTCACGCGCTTTGGTTTCGGTCCGTAACCCCAGTAATCCATATCCTTAACATCCTCCCGACTCAAATTAGATTTCTCTTATGGCAAATATTTCCTTTAACTTCTCATTCGATAAATTGGTCAGCCATGATTCGCCGCTTCCAATAATGTTTTCAGCCAGCCCTTTCTTATACTCCAGCAGTTCGTCTATCCTTTCCTCAAGCGTTCCCGAGCACACGAACTTATAAACAACCACGTTGCGTTCCTGCCCTATACGGTACGCCCGGTCCGTAGCCTGGTTTTCCACGGCGGGGTTCCACCACCTGTCATAATGGAAAATGTAATTCGCCCTGGTAAGGTTCAGCCCAAACCCTCCGGCCCTGGTTGACAGTATGAACACCGGCGGACCGTCAGCCTCTTCCTGGAACCGGTTGATCATTGAATCCCTGGCGGCCCTCCTCAGCCCGCCGTGCAGGAACAGAACCTCCCTGGCAAAATGCGACTGCAGATACCTCTGCAGTATAAACCCCATTTCAACAAACTGGGTAAATATCAGCATCCTGTTGTCGCCGGACAGTATTTCTTCAGCCATCTGCGCCAGCCGCCTGAGTTTCTCAGAACGTTCGCCCTCATCGCTCATGTCTTTCAAGAACAACGCCGGATGATTGCAAATCTGCTTAAGTTTGGTTAACGAAGCAAGTATTATCCCCTTGCGGCGAATCCCTTCAGAATCATGAACATTATTCATCATTTCATCCACCACTGCCTTATAAAGCGTTGCCTGTTCCCTGCTCATATTACAGTAAACCTTCATTTCGAACTTCTTCGGAAGGTCTTTTATTATACTCTTGTCAGTTTTCATTCGCCTGAGAATAAAAGGCTGTATTATTCTTTTCAATCTTGCAAGCGAGGTTTCATCGTTGTACCGTTCAATGGGAAGCGCTATATTCCTCTTGAAATCACTAAAAGTCCCCAGGTAACCGGGGTTCAGGAACTCCATTATTGACCACAGTTCGCTTAAGCGGTTTTCAACAGGCGTGCCCGTGAGCGCCACCCTGTACCCCTTCGCTATTTCCCTGATAGCTCTCGTCTGCCTTGCCTGGGGATTTTTTATACCCTGCGCCTCATCAAGAACCGTACCGTACCAGTCCACCTCCGCCATTACCTGCTTGTCCCTCAAACCAAGCGAATATGTGCTTATTACAAGGTCGTATTTATTCGCCGCCTCCACGAATTCCTTTCCCGTTAGACGTTTTGTGCCGTGGTGTATCATAAAATTAATCCCCGGCGTAAAACGTTCGATTTCCCGCTTCCAGTTGCCCACTATCGAAGTGGGGCATAGAAGCAGCACGGGTCTTTTCATATTCATCTTTTCCTTATGATGCATTATTAAAGTCAGGAACTGTATTGTCTTGCCAAGCCCCATGTCGTCCGCAAGGCACACGCCGAACTTTTTAGCCGTAATGTAATCCATCCAGGAAAACCCCTTCTCCTGGTAAGGCCTGAGCGTGCCTTTAAATCCCGCCGGGATGTCAACGCTTTCGAACTGTTCCTCTCCTGAAATAATATTGTCGAGCCAGCCGGTAAAACTGCATTCCATTATGTTAATATCCTGTTCCTGCCCGGAAAACTTCATCTTGAGAGCGCTTGCAAGGCTTATACCCTTTTTCTCGGCATTGTTTATGAGTTTCAGTATTGTCTGTATGCTGTTCCTGTTAACTTCAATCCATTTTCCCCGGAAATTAACCAGCGGCGCCTTAATCTGTGATATTTTTTCAAATTCTTCCCTTGATATATTCTCGTCTCCCAGCGCGATATTCCAGTCAAACTTGATAAGGCTGTCCATTGTAAAGAAACTCTTCTCCCCTTCTCCCTGCTTATTTTGATAATCCTTCATCTTAAGGCTCAGCCCAAGTTTTCTTTCCCTGTTTAACCACCAGCCGGGGATAACCACGTTGTAGCCGGATTCCTCAAGCAAGCATGCCCCTTCCTTCAAAAACCGGTACGCTTCATCCATGCTCAGGGCGCAGGAAACCGGAGCTTCCGATTCAAGACTCCTTTCAACGGGATTAAACAACCTTGCGGCCTTGGCGATATCTCCGATAATCCTCTCCTGAAGCCGGCCTATATCCTCCTTCACCACACCTTTCGTTTTCTCATCGTTATTCCATATCCACTGAAGCGGGATTAAAAGACTTCTATCGTCTGCTGACTGCAAGTGTAGAGACAGTGTCCACATCTCCTCGCCATCTACAGGATCTTCAAGTTTGAAACAGGTTATCCAGGAAGCTTCCCTTCCGGGCGCATTGAGCGCTTCCGACCAGGACGTCAGATGCTCAATTAAAATCCTTTCCTGATGCTTGCTTGCCTTGATTTCAAGCCTGTCTGAACACAGCGATTCCACCCATATGGAAAAAACATCATCACGATAATAACATTTATTTTCAAGGTATTCATATTCCCTGCGGTCTATCCAGTTCCTTACCGCGCTGTCAAGAAACACCGTAAGGAACCCGGAAACCATGTTCTGAACGGATGCTTCTTCACCGCAGGAACTTTCTTCAATACTCCTTGAAACAGGAGGCATGGATTCTACAAGCGCCTTAAACCTTTCCCTGTCCTTTTCATCACTCAGCACGGGCTTCCACACACCACAAATGCTGCTGTTCCTTTCCACGACAGAAGGTATGAACCTCTCCCTTAAAATAAGCTCCAGTATAAACTTCGCCGCCCTGGTCCAGTAAAGCAAGTCCCCGGAGAACAAAACCTCCGGGTTGGCATTATCACTGCGCTCGGAGTAATGCAAAAGCCAGTTGAAGCTTTCAAATACCGGCAGTTTAGTGCAGTTTACTTTCCATGCCGATAATTCCGGCTTCCCGTAATCTTCATGGTATTCCGCGCTTATAAGCCCGGTAGAGGCGCATGGAATGTTATCAAGGGTAGGTAGCTTGATTTCCATCTGTTTTGAACGAATCCCGAAAATACCCGGGAAATTCAATGACTGCAGTACGGACTTCATATCAGCAGCTGAAAGCGTAAACGGATGAGGGCGGACCCCGGCCCCCGCAGAAGGTTTTTTGACTTTTAATGCCTTCCCGGATGACTCAGCCCATAAATAGAAACTGCCGTTATTGCTGCCGTTACTTACCCAGCCGCCGTGTAAAACTATCATCCTTCTCCCTTTATCCTTACTTTCCGCCGCCTTTGCTTATTCTGTCCGGCGGTGAATTCTCACATAGTGAGCAAAATTGTCTGAAATGCCCTAAATACGTTTTTCTCAACCTATCATTATAGTATTAAAACGGGCTTATTACAATAGAAATGTTTGTTTAAAATGTTTTCTTGTGATTTACTTATTGGAATTCAAATGGAGGGCAGTATAACGTGGTATTAGTAACACTACACTAGTTAAGCCTGTTGTTTCCCGTGTAACTATCTAATGATTTTCTCACCTTGCTCTTTAGTTCTTCCATATCAATGGGCTTGGCTATATATTCAATTGCGCCGAAAATACCGGAATCATCTATCGTAGATTTATCGGTTACCCCGCTCATTATTATTATTGGTATATCATAACTTGTGGAAAGTTCGGAACACACGCTCATGCCGTCCAATCCCGGCATCCTTATGTCCAGTAAAACAAGGTCGGGATGCTCCGATTCCACTAACTGCATGCAATTAAGCCCATCCTCTGAAGAAATAATCTCATATCCCCACTGTTCTAACTGTAACTTAAGCACCCTTACTATCCCAGGTTCATCATCAACAACCAATATTTTATTTTTCATATATATCTCCCCTCGTTAAATCCTCAGTACGCCTTACTATTTGAGTCTACCACAGGAATATATTTTTGTCAACGTTTTATTTATCACTTCATGTTTTTTTGTGCTCCTAAAACCTGAGTTTCCTCAGCAAAAGCATTAGAGAAGTTGCTTAGAACAGAAACGAATACAAAACATGATAGAACTATTCTAATTATAGCCTTCATTATCATAATAAAATTAGATAACACCAGAAGTACTTTTTAGCAAGAGGTTTATGTTTTATTGTTTATTGTTATTTGAGCAGTTCTTCGGGATTGGAAATCATGTCATGTAGTATCAGGAACGAGGCGTTGGTCCAGCCAAAACCAATTTCATTGCTGCGGTAACCCGCGCCGAGGTCTACGTCGTAGGAACATTTATTCACATCGTACTTTTCAAATATGGTTTTGTATTTCCTGAACTCCCCCAGGACAGTGGAACACCATTTTACGGCCACCCTTTGGGCTTCCTTCTCATACCCGTACTTCTCAAGAGCATGGGTTACTATTATCTGTATAGGCGCCCACCCTATGGGGTCGTCCCACTGGCTCTTCGTAGTGGTATTATCGCTTGTGGATATACCCCCGGGACGTTCGAATACAGTAAGGTTTACTGCCAGTTTTTCGGCCTTTTCTTTATCGGGTATCCCGGCCCACAAAGGATAGAAGGTTGTAGCGAACCTGTATGATGAACGGCGCTTTTTTCGGAAGTTATAATCAAAGTACATGCCCTCTTCGTCATCCCACATGTACTTGTTTATAAGCTCCTTCCTTTTCAGGTAGGCTGATATCCACTTCTTTGACTCCGTTTCCCGGCCAAAGATAGCGCTCATCTCCGCAAGGTCCTTTTCCATCATGTAAAGCAGGGTATTCAAACATACGGGGTTGTAGTCAATGATACCCGCGCTGAACGGCCCGAACCTGTCCGAGGGGTCAAATCCCGATTCTCTCATTGACCTGTCCGCAGTGTAAAACAACTCCTTTAGCGCCGCCTTTTTACTTTTATTGTTGTGTTTATAGTATTTCCTTATATCGTAGGGAAGGTCTTTGCGCTTTGATTTGGTGTAATTATAATAGAATTCCCTGACAACATCGTAGTGGTTACTGCCGGTTTCATCCACCTCGCCGCCAACAACCTCGGGGCACGGCCCTTCACCCGAACCGAAATACCTTGAAAGGCCGGTCTCGGGGGTCAGGTGCGGCTTTACAGTCCAGTACCGGTAATACTTCTCTGAGGCCTTAAAAACCCCTTCAAGCCATGCCTTATCAAAAGTCTGGTAGTAAACCTCCAGGGCCATCCTCGTATAAAACGGCGGTTGTGAACGGTTCAGGTAATAAGACCTGTTGGCATTGAGCACCTTACCGTAATTAACGATTTCAAAGGTAAAGTTATCAACCATACCCTTTGCCAGGTCAAGCCGTCCGTCCCGGAGGAGGCCGAGTAATATGAAGTAACTGTCCCAGCCGTACATTTCATTGAACCTGCCGCCGGGGAAAACATATGAATGGGGCAGGTAAATCAGTCCGTGTCCCTTTTTGCTGAAATCAAACTCAAACGGGTCCCCGGGCAAGGCTATAATATCCAGTATGAGCGCCATCCGGAGCTTTTTGAATATTTTCTCTTTCGCTTCGGCCAGGGGCTCCCTGTGAGGAATGTACACTATCCATGGCTTATTATCCTCATGTTTAATTTTTACATCAAAAACCAGTTGTTCCGTATAAAGGTTTTCACTGTTTAACTTGTTCCAGCCGTCACCGATATAATCAAGGATATCCGACAGACTGCCCGGTTTCTCCTTTGAAAGGACAGGCCGGCTCCCGCCGGGGATAAAGGAAAACACCAGCATTGAAACGATTACAATAATATATTTTGTACGCTCTTTCCTGTTCATGTCACCCCTAAATTACAATAATATCCAGAAAAAGTCAATAAAAGAAAGGAAGTACTCCTTAATTACATCTTCTAATAAACCTGCATCATTTTTCGATTACAATTGGCTGTTACTTTCTTATTCTTCATTATTCATTAATATCTTACTTTTTGCCATGTCAAGGTACTTTTTAGCATCAGGATATTCGCTATCTATCTCTATCAGCTTCTTAAGATGTATAATAACCACATCCCATTTCTTCATTTCCCAGTTAATATATGCTATATTCCAGTACAGTTGTGGGATATTGGAATCTATTTCTATTGCTTTATGAAAATCTGATAATGCATCCTCATACTGACCGGAATGCATGTGTATAACACCGCGATTGTTATAATCGATAACATTGCTGGGATTTAATCTTATTGCTTCTGTTAAATCCGAAATCGATTTACTTATTAACCCCATCTTTTCATATACTATTCCACGATTGGAATATATTTCCGATTGACTGGGGTTTATTTGTATCGCTTCATCATAATCTTCTATAGATTTATTCAACAATCCCATTCTTTCATATAATATTGCCCTGTTGAAATATACTTTTGAATTATTATTATCTATCTTTATTGCTCTTGTAAGATCATTTTCTGCTTCGTCAAACCGCCCCAAATTAGAATATATTATTCCCCTGTTTAAATATGAGGAATAACTCTTTGCGTCAAGCTCAATTGCCCTTCTATAATCTTCTATTGCTTCATCCATAAAACCATATTTCTCATCTGTTACCCCCAGGTTATAAAGTATTTCAGCAGAATAAGGATTAATCCGTAATGCTCTATTAAACTCAAATACAGCATTTTCATAGTACCCTATGTTAGACAAAAATATTCCTTTGGTTGCATAATTCATGTAATATCCATCAATATCTGAATTACGTGATTGTTTCAACTTATTAAAATCAACCCTACTATTATCTATTAAACTTCTGTTTTCCTCAGTGTCCTTTAAGAATATTAAGGCCGTATCGTCAAAAAATACCAATTCCCATTCGTTACTGTTGTATATGTCCACCGACAAATGCCTGGAATTTACAGATATATGGTTAAATATTATAATGTTTATATTATATTCTTCTAACAATGTTTTTAATGTTTCAAAGCTTTTTGTTGATTTAAAAAAGTGTTCCAGCAGCTTCTGCCCGTACACCTGAGATCTTCCATCAATAAATATTTTTCTTTCAGGATACATTCTCCATATTAGATAACCTCCGATACCAAGGTTGTTTAATATATTGCCCTTTATCTCATTGTTTATTATGAAATCAACTGCTCTTGAAGGATATATATCTTCATATATCCCAAAACCAAACTTACAATAGGATCTAACTTTCAAGTAGTGCTTATTCGATATTGCATTTACAATCCATGTTGTTGATAGTATTATCACCAATAAGGATGCAAATATAAACAAAATCTTATTCTTTATATTCTTCTTTCTCAGGCAAATATTTATATTTCCGCAGTATTCATTAATATTTAATATAGCAACCGCGGTCCCAACAAAAGCAAATACAGCTATATTCCTGTTTGCTATTAATGAGATATACAAAGTGCTGATATATAGCATAATATACGCTGGTTTAATCCTCCTGATATTTACAATAAATGTCAATGCTGTAAGTATGATAGTGATTATATAATAGGGATGTAAAGCTTTTATTGCCGTAGACACTTCATTTGAAAATGCCGGGAGATATTCTGCTATACTATCTACTAATTCCCCCCCCCCCTGTCCGCCTATCTCTTTGAATAAAATTAACGGGAATTGAAGCAGTTTTACACCATAAGGATTAATGAAACATGCTATTATCATAATAATAAATATTACGATTAATTTCTTATACTTTTTATCTTTAATTGATTCATATTCATACCACTTGTATTTTGAAAGAACCTTCCATGAAAGCAATTCACCTATAAGATAACTCAACACTATGAATAGCCCCAGCACGAACAACCCATGACTGTTAACCCATATCAGCTGAAGCACCGGTAATAAATAGACCAGCTTACTGTCTTTCTGTATATACCTCTGCAGAACAAGCAGGTAAGAACCAATAAAAAGAAAAGTCATCATCTCAGGCCTGACAAAGAACCTGAACTGGGTAAGAATCACTGCCAGGAAAATGAATATCGAAGTATATATGTAGTTTTTCCCGCCTGAGAGCTTAAGGAGGCAAATAAATGCAAGAGTATAACAAAGTATCTTTAACATAATAATGCAATCTATACCTCCGATGCTGAATGCAAGGAATGCTATAACCTGAAAAAGCCAATTGGCATTAATCCACTGGTGGGACGAAGCTGTATAAGAAAATATATCATTTACGGGGACATTTATATTCTCCAGTATATATTGTCCTGTTTTCAAATGATACCATATATCCCAACAGGATATCTTCCTGATAAGAAATGATATAAGCAGTATAAATACTAAGGAAACAAGAAAACCTCCCAGGGGGCCTTCTATGCCATCCCAGAATCTTTCTGTTCGTTTTAAATCCCTGGCTACAGGAGAATTACCGGCAAGCTTATTCTTTCTTTTATGCTTTTTACTCATACAAAATTATACCTCTTTTTAAAGGATATTTCAAAGGAATTTCATAAAATGGGGATTTTCGGGAATGTGCCGGTGAGGGGAGTGTCCCTGAAACAAATGCGCGAAATATTCCTGGCGCTATCTCATAATAATTTATCACCCAACTCTTTTAAACAATATGAGATAGTATCCCGGGCCTGATTCCAAATAATATGGTAATCCTCCGGCATAGTTTTCATATATAGTATATTTCTTTTTAAAATCCATATCTTCAAAAAGCGCTACATCTATAGCATAATTTCCCGCAAACAGGCCTTCTGGCGGGTATTTGCGGTTTACGAGTACTATGTAGTCAGGATTGCGGCTTAAAATATAATCAATCACCTCCTTGCTGTTTCTATCATAATGCGAACCTTT
>JAUXDE010000080.1 GCA_030618495.1 Clostridia bacterium | reverse complement strand
GAGGATAATTGAAGAAGCCGGGGAAAAGGGTAAGCGCATTATTGAAGAGGCGAGGAAGAGTTCCCTGGAAGAGGTGGAGAAGCTGGTTGCCGACGCTGAGGTTTCCGGCAGGGATGAGGCGGTAAAGCTGAAAGAAGAAGTATCCCGGGATATCAAGGACTTTGCGAAGAAAATAAAGCCTTTCATGGAAGAATCAGTAAAAACGATTATGAAAAAGGTTTGAGGATTAACCATGTCGATTGCCCGAATGAAAAAAATCCACATAACAGGCCATAATTCCATCAGGGAGGATGCGGTTGGCCTGCTTCATCAATGGGGGGCTGTCCAGGTAAATGATTTAAGAGAGGAATTCAAGGACAAGAATTATTTCGAAAATAACGGGGAGAAAAAGAAAACAGGGGAGGATAATCTCCGTAAGGTAACTTTCATTACGAAATTCCTGGAAAGATTCGGGATGAAGACATCCATGCTCAAGGTCATGTCTGAAGGAAAGGAGGTTGTTTCGCGTTCCAGGCTGGAGGAGGTTATGAACAGGCTGGACATGGATGGTCTTTACGGCAAGTGCAGAGAACTTGAGAAATTATTACGCCAGACTGATAAGAACAGGGTAAAGGCGCATGAACGTATAAGCCAACTTAAACCCTGGGTCGCAATGAGGGTAAAGCTTGCTGAATTGCAGGACACGGTTAAGACAAGGGTTAAAACAGGCACGGTTGACCTGAAGGATTATGATGAACTGATTACCGAGCTCAGGAATAATCCCGGGACTGAAGTCATCCAGGTGGGCAGGGACAATAAGTCAGGTTACATCTTCCTTGTTTATTTAAAGACAGTTGATGGCGTTGTTGATGAATTACTTAAAAAGCATGAATTCAACCAGGTATCCTTACCGCTTGAAGACCTTGAGCCTGAGGGGTTTATCAACCAGCTGGAGAATTCCATCAGGAAGTATGATAAACAGGAAGAGGAACTTGTAAAAAAAGCGGAAGGGTTGACTTCAAACAAGCAGTATCTCAATATTTTATACGATTATTATGTCAACTTTTCCGAGAGGGAAAGTGTCGGTGATTTTATGGCGGGAACCTCAAGTTCATTTTTCCTTTCAGGTTGGATAGAGGGAAAAAACTCGAATAAGGTTAAAAAGGAACTTGAAAGCAAGTTCCGGGAAATTGAAGTGTTCCTGGCTGACCCGCAAAAGGGAGAGCAGGTCCCCATTGTATTTGAAAATAACAGGCTGGTAAAACCCCTTGAGTTCGTAACAGACCTTTACGGCAAGCCGGAGTACTCCGGGATAGACCCCACCCCGTACTTCGCGTTGTTTTTCCTTTTGTTTTTTGCATTGTGCATAACGGATGCGGGGTACGGAATACTGCTGACGCTGGCGTCCCTGTTTGTCCTGAAGAAATATAAAATGGGTCCCGGGGGAACCCGTTTCTGGAAGCTGGGCCTTTACGGGGGGATTACGACCATTGTCGTTGGGGCTTTAATGGGTGGTTGGTTTGGCAACACCATAGATATTCTTCCCGGTTTTCAGGGGCTAAAGGATATAAAGGGAGCCATCATGATAATGGATCCTATAAAATCCTCTCAGACATTTCTTTATTTCTCGTTTCTGCTGGGTTTGATACAAGTTATGTTCGGAATTGCAGTTAAGTTCTACATGGACATCAGGGACGGGGATATCGCGGGGGCCTTCCTTGACGAACTTCCCTGGTTTATATGCCTGCCCTGTTTCGTTCCGATCATAATCGGTTTTTTTGGCGGCGGTCCTGTTTCAGGCGCGTGGGGGGCAGTAGTGAAGGTATGCCTGCTGGTCGTGCTTCTATTTAATGGCAGGAAGTCGAAGAATATAATCCTGAGGCTTGTTAAAGGAACATATAGGATTTACGGCGGCATAGATTACATGAAGGATATACTTTCATACTCACGCCTCTTTGCCCTCGGGCTTGGAACCGGGATTATGGCAATGGCGGTCAATAACATGGTTACGCTGATACCTTCCGGTTCAATAGTGGGCGTTGTTTTTATGGTGCTTATTTTTGTAGGCGGACATACGTTTAATTTTGTTATGAACCTTTTAAGCGCGTACATACATACTTCACGGCTGCAGTACGTGGAGTTTTTTACCAAGTTCTATGAAAGCGGCGGTCAGGAATTCAGGCCGTTTATGGAAAGAAGAAAATTTACTGAAGCAAGCTAAAGGAGGAGAAAAGTATGGAAGGACTTGTAATTGCATTATTTGGCGGGGCAATCGCAGTATTTCTCGCAGGGACAGGCTCAAGTATCGGGATCGGCTATGCAGGACAGGCGGCAAACGGGCTTCTTTCGGAAGAGCCGGAGAAGTTCGGTACCATGTTGTTGCTTGTGGCATTACCCGGCACGCAGGGGATATACGGTTTCCTGACGGGTTTCCTTGTGATGAACAAGGTGGGGCTTACCGGCGGCGAGATAGCGGCAGTTTCGGTTATCCAGGGATGGCAGATTCTCGGGGCATGCCTGCCCATCGCCGTTTCCGGCCTGTTTAGCGGAATATATCAGGGTAAGGTTTGCGCCGCGGGTATAGGGGTTGCGGCAAAACAACCGGGTGACGTTATGAAGGCGGTAATCTACGGCGCCCTGGTGGAAACTTACGCGGTGCTTGCCCTGGTTATAACAATATTTTTACTCAACGGAGTGCAGCTGTAGTAATTTTGCTTTTACCCGCAGTTCGGGCGGGTTTTACCCGAACTAACGGAAAATCGTGATGCGGGGTAAAACCAAGCGAGAAATGGAGGAGTGTATGGCCCTCAAGGATATTGTTGATAAAATCAATTCGGATACGAATTCAGAGATAAGAAAAATAATCAGCCGGGCAGAAACTGAAAACGCGGGGATTATCTCCCGGGCCCAGGAAAAGGCCTTACGATTGCGTGAACGCATAATTGAGGAAGGCAGGCAGAAGGCGGAAAAGGCAAAAGCCAGGATAATTACAATGGCGCTCCTTGACGGGAAGAAAGCAATGCTTCGCCAGAAGCAGAAGATTTTGAATGAAGTTTACGGTGAAGTTGAAAAGCATATAAGGAAATTAGATGACAAGGGTTACAGGAGCCTTATGAAGAGGTTGATTCTTGATGGCTGTAAAACAGAAGGGGTGAAAATAATCGTTGGAGAGAACGACAGGAAAAGGATTGACGGGAAGTTGGTTGATGAGGTAAACAAAACCCTTGGCGATAAATGCAAGGTTGTTCTTGTCGATGAAAAAACGCGTATACCGGACGGCTTTATGCTGCGGGATGGAAAAACCGAGATGGACAATTCAATTGGAAATATCGTAAAGTCGTTGAAGGAAGAAACTATTGATAAGGTGGCAAAAACACTCTTTAAATGAGGCGGTGGATGTATGGACAGCAGGTATCTTGCCTGTACGGGAAGAATAAGGGCAAGGGAATCAAAATTAATAGATTATCCGAAATTCATGAGGATACTTGAATCTCCAAGCGTGGAAGAGGTATTGAAGGAGCTGGGAGATACCGATTATTCCGAAGGGCTGGGCGAGGTCAGGGGAGCGGGGGATTTTGAACTGCTTATCAACAGGCAGGACAGGATGCTCTACAAATTATTTTCTGATTTGACCAGGGACTCGGATGTGACGGACCTCTTTTTCCTTGCGAATGATTTTCATAACATGAAGGTTGCTTTCAAGGAGAAGTTGAGCGGCAGCCCAAGCGAGAAACATGCTGCGGCGAATTACATGAGTCCCGCCAGGTATTCCCCCGAAAATATTTTCAGGGCGGTTAGGGAGGATGATTACAAGTCCCTTGAAAATCCGTTAAAGGAGGCTGCGCGGAGGCTTGGCGGCCGGCTGGAATCGACGAGCTCTTATCAAATAGTTGACATTGTGCTTGATGAAATGTATTTTTCCTATGCCCTGGGAGTGGTGAAAAAACACGGGAATGAATTTATCAGGGGAGTTTTTAATATCCAGGTGGATCTTGTGAATATCAGGACTTTTATAAGATTAAAGGAAATGAATGTCGAGAAAAAAATATTTGCGGGATATCTTATCGGCGGCGGTAAAATTGAATATGATTTTTATTTAAGGGCGTTTGAAGGTTCCCTGGATGATTTTATAAGTTCCATGAGGTTCAAGGATTATCATGATGTTGTCAAGCAGGGGCTTGAATACTGGCAGAAGGAACATGATTTTTCAGTGCTTGAAAAACTGTTTGATGACTATATCATCAACTTCGTCAAGAAAGCCAAATATATTACTTTTGGAATTGAACCTCTTATAGGTTATTTCTTTGCCAAGAAGATGGAAACAATAAATCTCAGGAATATAATTGTAGGGAAACTTAACAATGTTCAGGATGACGCCATAAAGCGGAGGATGAGAGAAACATACGTATAAATGTTGTTGTGGGTAATATGCGATTGGAGCGCAGGAAATGGAAATTGCTTTCATAGGAGAAAAGGATTATATCCAGGGATTCCGCGGGCTGGGAATCTCGGTTTTCCCGGTAGATGACGCCGCCGGGGCGGAAAATGCCCTGGACAGGCTTAAAAAGGAAGATTGTCAGGTTGTATTTATTACCGAAACGTTTGCGCAGGCCCTGCTTGAAAAAATAGACAGGATTTCCGAAACGAGCAGGATGAATATAAGCATAATTCCCGGGATGGGGGAGGAAATAGACATTGCGGGCCAGAGGTTAAGAAGAATTACCATAAGGGCTACAGGGATGGACCCCGTTAAATAATTGAAAGGATGGAATAAAATGCCTAAGGGAAAAATAGTCAAAGTTTCAGGGCCGCTGGTTATTGCCGTGGGGCTTCCGGGGGTCAGGATGTATGAAGTTGTTCGCGTGGGTAAACCCGGATTGATAGGTGAAGTCATTGAACTGCACGAGGAGAGGGTTTCCATCCAGGTGTACGAGGATACGTCAGGCGTAGGTCCGGACGAACCGGTTATTCCCACAGGTGAGCCTCTTTCGGTGGAACTGGGGCCCGGTTTGTTAACAAGCATTTACGATGGAATCCAGCGACCGCTTGATATTATTAGAAAGAAAGTGGGGGATTATATAACCCGCGGCGTGGATGTTCCGGGAATCGATCATGAAAAGAAGTGGGAATTCAATGCAACCGCGAAGGAAGGCGATAAGGTGATCGGCGGGGATATCATCGGTGAAGTGCAGGAGACCACCACGACCGTTCACAAAATAATGGTGCCGCACGGGATTGAAGGGAAGATAACGAAAATTAAGAGCGGCAAGTTCACGGTTGAAGATACGGTGGCTGAAGTAAAGAACGATAAAGATTCAGGAGCTGCAAAAGTTACAATGCTTCAAAAATGGCCGGTGAGGAAACAGCGGCCTTACAGGGATAAACACTCTGTTTCGGAGCCCCTGGTAACCGGCACGCGGGTTATTGATACATTTTTCCCGATAGCCAAGGGCGGCACCGGGTGTATCCCGGGACCCTTCGGGAGCGGAAAAACCGTGGTTCTCCATCAGCTGGCGAAGTGGTCCGACGCGGATATCATTGTTTACGTCGGCTGCGGGGAAAGAGGCAATGAAATGACCGATGTCTTGATGGAATTCCCCGAACTGAAGGACCCGCGCACGGGTGAAGTATTGATGAAAAGAACGGTGCTTATTGCCAATACGTCCAACATGCCCGTTGCCGCAAGGGAAGCTTCCGTCTACACGGGAATTACCATAGGGGAATATTTCAGGGACATGGGGTACAAGGTCGCCCTCATGGCTGATTCCACTTCGCGCTGGGCTGAAGCGTTAAGGGAGATGTCCGGAAGGCTTGAGGAAATGCCGGGAGAGGAAGGATACCCCGCTTACCTTGCCACCAGGATTGCCGGGTTTTACGAGAGGACTGGCCGGGTGATTTGTTCGGGGACGGGTGAACGCGAAGGAAGTCTTTCCGCGGTCGGGGCGGTATCGCCTCCCGGGGGAGACCTTTCCGACCCCGTGGTGCAGTCAACTCTTAGAATGGTGAAGGTGTTCTGGAGTCTTGAGGCGGGGCTTGCGTACCAGCGGCATTTCCCCGCGATAAGCTGGCTGCGCAGTTATTCCCTGTACCTTGATAATGTCCGGGAATGGATGAATGACAACGTGGCGAAGGATTTCATGGAGTGCCGCAACAAGTCCATGAGTATACTCCAGGAAGAGGAATCACTGCAGGAAATCGTCCGGTTGGTGGGACTGGAGGCATTATCCATGCAGGACAGGTTAACCCTGGAAACAGCGAAATCAATCCGTGAGGATTTCCTCCATCAGCATGCATTTGACCCGCAGGATACGTATACTTCAATGAAAATCCAGTACAGGATGATAAAAATTATCATAAAGTTGTATAATCTTTCAAAGGACGCCATTGAAAAGGAAGTTGATTTTTCAGGTTTGACTGAACTGAAAGTTAAAGAGAAAATAGCCAGGATGAAGTTCATCGGTGACAATGAAGAAAGCAAATTCGATGAAATAGAGTCTGAGATGGAAAAGGAAGTGGAGTCTTTGATAAAAAGTAGTAAAGTTTAGCCCCGCGCCACGGGTGGACCGGGGTTAAGGATATGCTGTAAGCGAAAGGAAAAAGCCATGCAGAAAGAATATTTGACGGTAACGAACATTGCCGGCCCCCTGATGCTCGTGGAGGAAACAGAGGGGATAAAGTATGATGAGATAGCGGAGATCGTACTTGCTTCCGGGGAGGTAAGGCGGGGGAAGGTCCTTGAAATTAACAAGGATAAGGCGCTTGTCCAGCTGTTTGAGGGTACCACAGGACTTAATCTTAACCAGTCAAGGGTGAGGTTTTTGGGGAGGGGCGTTGAGTTCGGGGTATCGCCGGATATACTCGGGCGTGTTTTTGACGGGCTTGGCAGACCGATTGACGATGGTCCCGAAGTTATCCCCGAAAAAAAGGTAGACATCAACGGCTTGCCGTACAATCCCTATGCCAGGGATTATCCTTCGGAGTTCATCCAGACGGGAATATCGGCAATAGACGCCATGACAACGCTTGTCAGGGGGCAGAAACTGCCGATTTTCTCGGGTTCGGGACTGCCGCATAATGATATCGCAGCGCAGATTGCAAGACAGGCAAGGGTTGTTCCTTCGCTTGATGAAGAAGACAAAGGCAAATCCGGGGAAAAAGAGAAGTTCGCCGTAGTGTTCGGGGCAATGGGAATTACATTTGAGGAGGCAAATTTCTTTATTAATGATTTCAGGAAAACAGGAGCTATTGAAAGGACGGTACTGTTTGTAAACCTTGCGAATGACCCTGCAATAGAGAGACTGGCAACTCCGCGCATGGCGCTTACTGCCGCCGAGTACCTTGCCTTTTCACAGGATATGCATGTGCTGGTGATTTTAAGCGATATGACCAATTACTGCGATGCCTTGAGGGAAGTATCCGCGGCAAGAAAGGAAGTTCCCGGGAGGAGGGGATACCCGGGGTATATGTACACGGACCTTTCCCTGATATATGAGCGGGCAGGCAGAATTAAAAACAAAAAAGGTTCAATAACGCTGATTCCAATACTATCCATGCCCGAGGATGATAAGACACACCCAATACCGGACCTGACGGGTTACATAACCGAAGGACAGATTATACTGAGCCGTGAAATACATCATAAGGGGGTATATCCTCCTATAGATGTCCTGCCTTCCCTGTCAAGGTTGAAACAAAAGGGGATAGGGACAGGCAAGACACGCCATGACCATGCCAGCGTAACTTCACAGTTGTTTGCGGCTTACGCAAGGGGCAAGGAGGCCAAAGAATTAGCGGTGATTTTAGGAGATGCGGCGCTGTCTGATGTTGATAAGAAATTCTCCGCTTTTGCGGATGGTTATGAAAAAAGTTTCGTGGCGCAGGACGTATACGAAGACAGGGGACTTGAAAAGACATTAACGATTGGCTGGAAGTTGCTGTCGGAACTTCCCAGGGAAGAATTAAAGAGATTGAAAGACGAGGATGTAGAAAAATACATGAAGTGATTCAAGGAAAAATAAAATGCGGTTGAATATCAATCCCACGAGAATGGAGTTGTTGAAGTTAAAGAAGCGCATAGTCCTTGCGCGCCGGGGGCACAAACTGCTTAAGGACAAGCAGGATGAACTTATGCGCAGGTTCACGGAATTGATGGAAGAAAATAGCGGATTGCGCAGGGAAGTAGAAGCCGCCCTGGCCCAGGCGCGGCTGGCCTTCATTGACGCCCGCTCGATTATGCCGAAGGAACACGTGGACCATGCCTTGATGTATTCGGGGGTGAAAACGGAATTGAAAGTGGAGCATGTTCCCCTGATGAACCTGAGAATACCCAAGTATGATTTTAAGATAACCGGCGATTACTTCTCATACAGCGTTGTAACGATGAGCGCGGCTTTTGACCTTACCAT
>JAUXDE010000137.1 GCA_030618495.1 Clostridia bacterium | reverse complement strand
AAGAATTGAAAGAAATCTATGCTCATATAATAAGGGTATCAGAAAAACAGGAAGGCTATTCAATAGGCGCCAGGTTCATAAATATAGATGATGATGACAGGGAAGCTATAAGACAGTTTATCGGAGTTGAATCCGTGAAGAGAATGGATGCTCCAAAAAAAGTAGACCTGAAAAACATCAAACCGATAAAAAGAAAAAAGAGGGAAAAGGGAATATATAAAACCGCTTTTAGAAAACCCAGGAGAAACAAGGAATTCCTTGAAGCTATACAGTCAGGTAAAAGCGTAAAAGAATTAATCGGGGAATTTGATTTGAGTGAGAGCGGTATTTCAATGTTGAAGAAGAGACTCATGAAGAGGGATACAGCTTTCAGGAGCATGGAAAAAAAATTCAAGAATTTTGATTTAAAAAAATACAGAAAATTAAGAGGCATGACCCAGGAAGACCTTGCAAAGAGTATCGGGGTCAGGAGAGAGACCATAACGAGATGGGAGAAGGGGTTGTTCGAGCCTTCTTCTTCATACAAATGGAAGTTGATAAAATTATTAAGCGCCAAGAAAGTAAAGAATAAGACGTGAAAGATGTAAATAAGCGGAACTTCCTGTTTTCTTCAAGTAAACATATCTATTATGTCCTGTCGTTTTTCCTTGTCATTATAGTCATGGTCGTTATCTTTATTGTAAGGATGAAGCAGGGTCCTGATACTGTTCCGGAAAATATCAATGAGGGTAAGATATCGTTGGGTGAATCGTTTTACAGCTGTTTGATTAATGACGGGCTGTCCTCTCAGGCCATATATAGGATAACCGAATCGCTGAAACCTTTCTATGACGTAAGGATTTGCCGGCCGGGCGACAAGTATGAAATAATAAGTTCCACAAACGGTTCCTTCAGGAGTTTCAGGTTCTATCATAACATATGGGTTTATACCGTGGAAAAAACCACGTCGAATGTTTATACTGCAAATTGCAGCAAGATTCCCATGGAGGAAAGAATAGTCGGAATCAGCGGGAGTATAAAGAACAGCTTGTGGTCAGCAATGATAAACCAGGGATTGTCACCCGACTTGATAATGAGGTTTACCGATATTTTTTCCTGGCAGGTGGATTTTCTTACAGAACCCAGGCAAAATGATAAGTATAAACTCGTCTGGATAAGGTATCTGGACAGAAAAGGGAATTCAATTGACGGGAAGATACTTTCCGCTATGTATGAAGGGAAGGAAGCAGGCGCGCATACAGCTGTAATATTTGATAATAAGTATTATGATATTGACGGCAGATCCCTGCATAAACAGTTTCTGAAGGCTCCTTTAAATTATCGCCGTATCTCATCATATTTTACAAAAAAGAGGTTTCACCCGATTCTGAAAATATACCGTCCTCACAGCGGTATAGATTATGCCGCGCAAACAGGCACTCCAGTTGTCAGTATCGGTGACGGTACCGTTACCTTCTGTGGTTGGAAAAAAGGGGCGGGTAAGTGCGTGATTATAAAGCACAACTCGATATATAAAACTTCATATGGACACCTTTCAAGATACGGGAAGGGTATCAGGAGAGGCGTTAAGGTGAAACAGGGCAAGGTGATAGGTTACGTCGGGTCAACAGGCCTTTCCACGGGGCCGCACCTTGATTTCAGGATAAGGAAATACGGTAAGTTCGTTAATTTCCTGAAATTGAGAATTCCTCCAAGTAGAAGTATAAAAGCGGCAAGAATGAAAGAGTTCAATAAAATCAAGAAGAAAAGACTTGCTCAGTTAGCCGGCGCTTTCAGGAATACCACGACAACTGTTTCAGAAAAAGGGGCCAGACCTTAACATTTAACAAAAAGTAGTACTTAACATTATTATTCTTATTGTTTGTTTATTGGCAGTTATTAAATAAATATTAAACTCAGATTTTGTTAAATGTTAAGGTCTGACCCCTTTCTCACTTTCTCAATTGCAATTTAATTATAAATATGATATATAACCTAGTGTTAAATTATGGGGACACGTACTTAATTATTGGATTATGTATTAACCATTGTTTCCCCGAAATTATCAATAATTAAGTACGTGTCCCCATAATTCTTCACCAGTAAATAAGGAGCTCAAAATGAATTTTCTTAGAGAGGTTGTCGATGTTGCAAGATACGCAAAAGAAGCGTCGCGGAAACTCGCAAATATCGGGGGGGATGTCAGGAACAGGGCTCTGATGTCAATGGCAGACGCTGTTGAAAAAAATATCAGCCGGATAAAGGACAAAAATAAAATTGACATGAAGATTGCCGGTAGAACCGGCCTTTCAAAAGCTCTTATTGACAGGCTTGAGCTTTCAGAGAAACGAATAAAGTCAATGGCTTGCGGGTTAAGAGATATAACAAAACTACCCGATCCGATAGGCGAGGTAATTGAGGAGCATACCAGGCCAAATGGTTTAATTATAAAAAAAACAAGAGTACCCATGGGCGTAATCGGGATTGTTTATGAATCGCGGCCGAATGTAACGGGAGACTCGGCGGGGCTATGCTTGAAATCGGGCAATGCTGTTGTGCTCCGTGGTGGAAGCGAGGCGCTGAACTCTAATATGGCAATAGCCTCGATTATTAAAAAGGCTGCTTGTAAAGCGGGTATCCCGGAAGGGTGGCTGGGCTTGATAAGCGTCACTGACAGGGAGGCGGTGACCGGGATGTCGCGGCTGGACCAGTTCATTGACATGATAATACTGCGCGGCGGTGAGAAGATGATAAAAAACATTGCGAAAAATGCTACTGTCCCGGTCATGAAGCACGGGAAGGGGCTTTGCCATACGTATGTTGATGCGTCCGCTGACGCGGAAAAAGCCGCCAGGATATGTTTTAATGCTAAAGTCCAGCGGCCTGGAGTGTGCAATGCAATGGAAACACTTCTGGTACATAAGGATATTGCCGGGAAGTTACTGCCGGGCTTAATAAAAAAACTACAGGATGCCGGTGTTGAAGTGCGCGGGGATGACGGGACGATGGCAATTGTTCCGGGTATAAAACAGGCAGTAGAAGAAGACTGGTCAACGGAATATCTTGGTTTGATACTGTCTGTAAAGATCGTTGACGGCCTTGAAGAAGCCGTGAACCATATTGCAAGCTACGGATCCGGCCATTCGGATGCCATTGTTTCGGAGGACAGGGATAAAGCTGAAGAATTTCTGGGAATGGTGGATTCTGCAGCGGTATACTGGAACGCATCAACAAGGTTCACCGATGGCGGTCAATTTGGGATGGGCGCCGAGATAGGTATATCAACACAGAAGAGTCATGCCCGGGGTCCGATGGGGCTAAGGGACCTGACATCGGTAAAATATGTGATATACGGTGATGGCCAGATCCGCGAATAAAATAAAAGGTTGTTTTTATGAGAATTGGTTTTTTTGGCGGCGCATTTAATCCGGTTCATAACGGACATATGCGTGTTGCCCGGCAAGTCAGGAAAAAAATGAATCTTGACAGGATTGTTTTGATTCCGGCGGGCAGGGCCTGTCACAGAAAAATTGAGGGTTCTACTCCACTCGAGAGATATGAAATGGCCTGCCTGGCAGTGGAAGGTGATAGCTGGCTTGAAGTTACAGATGGAATCCTTTATTGTAGTGATACTGTCAATGACTTCTCATATTCTATATTTAATGTAGCCAA
>JAUXDE010000106.1 GCA_030618495.1 Clostridia bacterium | reverse complement strand
AAATAGGGGATGAAATAACCGG
Source organism: Clostridia bacterium (assembly GCA_030618495.1). Classification (GTDB taxonomy): domain Bacteria; phylum UBA6262; class WVXT01; order WVXT01; family JAUXBS01; genus JAUXBS01. The sequence goes on along the minus strand of JAUXDE010000106.1, from coordinate 5,723 downwards.
CGAGGTTGTAGTTGGTACCACAACTGTTGAGGGAAGCCTGACCGGCTACGCTGCTAACAACCCTTACGTGTGGAAGACTACCGATAACACCTTATCGGCAGCGTTTATAATAGAGGATAGTGTTCAGACTTCAATAAACTTCATCTTTGACGTGACCGATTTAGTGGTTATCAGCGGGAGCGGAGCATCACTGGATAAACCGACAGTAACCGTTAGTATCGAATAATCAAAAAGGGTAAAAAAGGAACGTTTCTATTTGTTTCTAAAAAAGGGATGCTTTAAACAAATAAAACATTCCTTTTTTTATTCATCATCGCTGATAGCCAGTCCAGCCTCCCTTATGAACCTTGACGGCATGTTCCAGCGCGACTGCCCGTAAAGTTTCCTTTCAGACGCGGAAGTCAGGTACAGCCTGTCCTTTGCCCTGGTTATGCCAACATAACACAGGCGTCTTTCCTCTTCGAGTTCCGCCGGGTCGTCAAAACCCGTCACGTGCGGGAAAAGCCCCTCCTCAAGGCCCGTCATGAACACGACGGGAAACTCCAGCCCCTTTGCAAGGTGCAGGGTCATGAGCGTGAGGTAATCCTCCTCAGGCTTCCATGCATCCACCCCTGAAACAAGCGAAGCCCTTTCAAGAAAGGATTCAACGCTTTTATTCCCGGACTCCTCCTCAAAATCGCTGATTGCGGAAACCAGCTCCTTGATGTTCTCAAGCCTGCTCGCGGCCTCCGTGGTTCCTTCCTCCTCCAGCCCCTTCCTGTATCCCGTCTTCTCAATAACGTCCTTTGCAAGCCCCCCTGCCTCCATGCCTTTTTTCTCTGCCCTGAAGGAGTTCATGAGGTCAACAAACTTCTGTATCGCTTTTCCTGAGGCCGGTCTTATCTCCTTTATCATCCCGTACTTCTTCAAAGCTTCAAACAACGATATGTCATGTTTCCGGGCATACCCCTCAACACGCTCAATCGTTGTCTTGCCTATCCCCCGGGCAGGCGAGTTTATGATTCTTTTAAGGCTTATTGAATCCGCAGTGTTGACTATAACACGAAGGTATCCAAGTATATCCTTGATTTCCTTCCTGTCGTAGAACCTCACATTGCCGACAATCTTGTAGTTCATGCGCGCCCTGCGCAGGGCGTCCTCCAGTACGCGCGACTGTGCATTGGTGCGGTAGAATACGGCAAAATCGCTGAGGTTGTATTCCTCCTCTTCCAGGAGCCGGTCTATCTCCGAAACCACAAGATACGCCTCGTCGGTCTCCCTGTTAAGCTGTTCGTACTGCACCTGGGAACCCTGTTCCCTCGAGGTCCAGAGTTTCTTCTCCTTCCTGTTCAGGTTGTTTTTAACAACATTCCAGGCAATGTCCAGGATGTTTTTCGTAGAACGGTAGTTCTGTTCAAGTTTAATCACCTTCACGTTGTCATAGTCCTTTTCAAAACCCAGTATGTTGTTTATATCCGCCCCTCGCCACGTGTATATGTTCTGGTCATCGTCTCCCACCACACAAATATTGCCGTGCTTCCGGGCAAGTATCTTAATAAGAATGTACTGGGCGTAGTTCGTATCCTGGTATTCGTCCACCATGACGTAGGTGAACTGTTTTTGGTATTTCTCCCTTACTGCTTCATTCGTTCTTAATAGTTTAACGGTCTTAAGGAGCAGGTCCCCGAAATCAACACCCGAACTGTCATCTACCTTTTTCTGGTATAGTTTATAAACTTTCATCACCAGATTTTCGATGCTCCCTTCATTCGGCAGGTGCTGGCTGGCGTACTCCCCGGGGTCCAGGAGACTGTCCTTTGCCCTGTTGATTGCCCATTTGAAAGTGGAAGGAGTGTACCTCTTGCTGTCAATATCAAGTTCTTTCATGCACTGCTTGATTACATCCTCCTGGTCATTATCGTTGTATATCGTGAAGTACCTGCTGCCGCCTATCTTCTCTATGTCCGAACGAAGCACCTTCGCGCAGAATGAATGAAAGGTGGAGATGGTGACACCCTGCCCCTTTGCGCCCGTAAGGGTTTTCACGCGGTTACGCATCTCGTCCGCAGCTTTATTGGTAAAGGTAACGGCAAGGATATTGAACGGTGAAATACCCTGGCTCACCATGTAAGCTATGCGGTTGGTGATAACCCTGGTCTTGCCCGAACCCGCGCCCGCAAGGATAAGCAATTGGCCGTTTATATGCCGGACAGCTTCCTTTTGCTGCTCATTAAGTTTTTCAAATAGATCTTTAGTTGTATCCGGTTGAGTCATTTTTTAGTTCCGTTGCCTGATGCTTAAATCATAGTTATTCTTAGCCGCGGTGAAATTCGGGTTGGCTTCAAATGCCTTCTTGAATAACTCCGCCGCTCTTTGGTAGTTACCCCTGTTGTACTCAATAATGCCTGCCGCATTCCACGCCTCTGCATAGCCCGGACCTATCCCGGCGGCTTTCTTGTACAGTTCCAGCGCCCTGTCATCGTTGCCCTTCCTGGAGTAGGCAATACCGAGATTGTAGTGCCCCTCGGGTACATTTGGCCCTATTGCGATACAGTGCCTGAATTCCAGGATTGCCTCGTCAACCATGCCCTTTTCCAGGTAAACGTTCCCGAGATTATTGTACGCCGCGGCATAATCCGGCTTTACCTCCATTGATTTTTTATACGCGTAGATGGCATTGTCAATCCTATCTTTTTTCTGGTAGGCAAGGCCCAGGTTCATCCACACCCAGTGTAAGTAAGTTTCAGGGAGAAGGGCATAACGCTTCCTGTCGTTGTCCGTCACCTTCCTGCTGAGTTCAATGCATTTCTCCATCGCTTCAATCGTTTCATCGTACTTTTTTTCCTTCAGGGCTGCGGTACCAAGTTCATAGTACGCCCTGCCGACTTCCGGTTTCGCATTGACGGTATTCGTCCAGAGGTTATAGTCACTGTACCAGTCAAGGTTGCGCCTGATGGCCCTTGCCGAGAAGAACAGGACGATGAACGCGATAAAAACCATGAAGACAGGCGCTTTCTTCTTCTTGATAATCTCCGATACGCATATCCCCATCAGCATGCAGAACCCTATGACCGGCAGGTAAAGGAACCTTTCAGCCATTATGGCTCCTATAGGTATAATCTGGCTTACTGGGAAAATGGCAGCCAGGAACCAGCCCAGGGAAAAGAAAACCTGTTTTCTTTTCCTATAGGAAACAACAAACAACAACAGAACCGCAAATAATAGAATAATGGATATGATAACTCCCGGCTCCGTTACGGACAGCGCGTAGGGGAAGGAGCTGTTATAGTCGCAATAGAGATTCAGAGGATAAAACATCAGTTTAATGTAACTCGCGAAAACCTTTGCCACCGTAAAAAACCTTACCGCCAGGCCATGTGTTTGCATGACCTGCTTGATGGCCGTGGGCCCCACGGAACCGACAACACTGAACCTTATCATCATGTATGATGCGGCAACGGCAAGATATCCCGCGTAATACCTTAAATTATTTTTTAGTTTAAATCCGGCTTTTCCCGCAAAGGACATGTCGTACAGGATAATCATACCGGGCAGTGTTACGGCTATCTCCTTTGTCAGCAGGCCCGCGGCAAAAAAAGCAAGTGACATTATATAGTATTTTAGACTCACCCTGTCTTGCGTAAGGTTAACGGTTTTAGACAGGCCCGCGGCTTTTGTCCCGGGCGCCTGTTTACCTCTATGCCTGCCCTGAGCCTGTTGAATGGGAGCCCGCCGCGGCGCGGCAGGCCTTATCCGTATATAAAACAGGAATGAAAGAAGGACAAACAACGTTGCCATCGTATCCGCCCTGCCGACAACGCCGGATACCGCTTCGGTGTTCACCGGGTGTGAAACGAAGAGCAGCGCCACTGCAAGAGCAATCAATTCCGCATTGTTGTCTTCCTTTAATACAAATAACATTATGATGAATAGGAGTACTCCGTTAAATGTGTGTGTTAAAATGTTAATAACATGATAGCCGGCAGGGTTTAATCCGCCAATACTGTAATTTACGGCATAGGACAGCACCGTCAACGGCCTGTACAGCCCCTTGTTGGGTTCTCCCTGGACCTGGGGCCAGTAAGTTGATTTGAATATACGGGAAATGTTGGACATGTCTCTTATTACATCATTCTTCTGGATGATGAATTTATCATCAAAGACAAATCCGTTCCTTACGGAATTTGCGTAAACAAGAACAGAAACAATAATTATTAGAATAATAAATTTAGAATAGGTTTTCATTAGCTCAGTAAATCTCTTACTCTATTGTATCTTTTTTCTATAATCTCAAGAAGGTTATTCCGCCTGCTATCTTCCATGATTGAATTTTTTACCGTATCTTTAATGGTGTCTATTTTTTCCAGTAATTCCTTGTTTATTCTCTTGTCTTTAATCTGCAAATAGTTCATCAAAGAATGGAAATCCCGGGCATTAATGTCATTTTTTTTGCCGTTCAATGCTAAGGCAGTATCATCCTCATTCGGTATTACCAACTTAGATGAAACAATATCGTATACGGGGGAAAGCCTGGCATTCCCGTCATTATCGTACAGTACTGAAAAGTTCTTAAGGTGAGCGTCGCCGTTGCCTATCAGAAAGAAAAAAAGAACTCTTGTATAGAAGTATTGAACATCCAAACCGGGAACCTCCGACAACTCTTTTACTCTCCTTCCAATTTGTTCAAAAGAACCGTCATACCTGTCTTCCTTGTCTAAAATCTGCAGGAAATCCTCCTGGTGAATTCTTTCTCCGTTTTTCCTGTCAAACCTTTTCACAATATAAGCCAGTGTATCATCCTTTAACCTGATAAGAGTATGAGGCGGAGTTAATATTCCGACCTTTGATGCGATAATCATACAAGTATTTTCATTTTGCGGTATATCCGGAAAAGTTGCCCCCTGGGGTTTCAGTATGTATTCCCCCCCCTGGCCAACGGATTCCAACTCCTTCTTCTCAAGATTCAATCTCATAGACAGCTTGGGTTGCACCCCGGATATGGACAACTTTCCCGCAGCTTCCTGCGCTTTAATAGTCACTTCCGATAAACTTAGATTCACTGCCGGCAAATATTCAATTCCAAAGAGTTTTTTCAGACAATGTTCATGAATTGTCTTTTCTTCCTCTATTTTTTCCCCGCAAGAAAAACATTTTTTCATTTGATTTCCTTTATTGATACTGCGCCGATATTATCCTTGCATGTAGAAAGCAGAATACCAAAAGTATCATGTTTGTCAATCTTCAACGTAGCGCACACCAAATTAAAATACCAGCCTTCCGGAATAAGCCCCTTAAAAAATGAGAATAATCGTTGGCTTCTATAACATTCCTTACCGGCAGGCAGTGAAGCGGAAATAGCTATGTTTTTCCTTATAAATTCTGCGCTGTATTCAAACATATACCCATTCTCTGTTTCTCTCAATACTCCTGCTTCTTCATTCTTAAATAAAACAACCGCTGTCCTGTATTTATTTTCTCTCATTCTTAATAACCTCTAAATGATATCCCAGGAAATCAAGAACCTGATTGACTTTATCAAGCCTGACAGTAGGTTTTTTCTGCTCAAGTTTTCTAATAAAGCGAAGACCAATGCCGGCTCTCCGGGCAAATTCAACTTGAGTAAGATTCGTTTTTCTTCTCAATTGTTTTACCTTTTCTCCTATTATCATGATAATATTACTCCTTCTCTAATCTCTTGAATATTATATACCCTTAAAAGTATAATGTCAAGTAAAAAATAAATA
>JAUXDE010000136.1 GCA_030618495.1 Clostridia bacterium | reverse complement strand
AGAAATAAGGCACCTGAATGAATAATGACGGAGTAATTAAGGATATACTGGAAGCCGTTAATAGTAATGGTTCTTTCTTCATAACGTCACATGCGGGCCCTGACGGTGATTCCGTAGGCAGTCAACTTGCGCTGGCATCTTTTCTAAAAAGGCTGGGCAAGTCAGTATGTGTGGCAAATGTTGACAAGGTCCCTTTGGTTTACAGGTTTCTTGCCGGGTGGGAGGAAATCCGGGTAACATCAAATGTAGAGGATGATTTTGATGCCGCATTTTTTCTTGATTGCTCATGCTTGTCGCGTACTGAGAACATTATTGACGTTTCAAAACATGTGAAGATATTGGTAGATATAGATCATCACATGGATAATGAGTTCTTTGGAAAAATTAATTATATTGAGAAAAACGCTTCATCCGCTTCAGAGCTTGTGTATAATATTATCATGGGCTCGTCACTGGAATTGAATAAAGATGAAGCCCAATGCCTTTACGTGGGAATGCTTACGGATACCGGAAAGTTCCAGGAGACAAATACGTCGGCGGAAAGTCACCTTATTGCGGCAGATTTGATAAAAAGGGGTGTTTCTGTCCCGGGTGTTACCGACAGGGTTTACAGGTCTTTGGGTTTCAATCAAGTGAAATTATTGGGTAAAGTACTTGAAACTCTTGAAGTTACAGCGGATAAACGTGTTGCATCGCTGGTTGTTAACCAGGAAATGTTCAAGGCAACAGGCACTAACAGAGAGAATACAGAAGGTCTGGTTGATTATGCCAGGAACTTAAAAGGTGTCGAGGTGGGAATTTTATTCAGGGAAATACAGGGTTCAGGTCAATACAAGGTAAGCCTGCGATCCAAGAATAGAACGGATGTTAACAGAATTGCAAAAACATTTAATGGCGGCGGTCACAGGAATGCTGCCGGTTGTACCGTAAAAGGCAGTATTGCCGAAGTGAAAGAAAAGGTTTTGAAAACCGCAGGCGCGGCGCTTGACGGGTAAAAAGGATTGGATTACGCATGAAAAGCGGTATTATTAATATCAATAAGCCTTCGGGTTTAACTTCGTTTGGGATTGTCAGGGGAGTCAGGGAAAACCTGGGGAAGAAGGTGAAAGTGGGGCATGCCGGGACGCTTGATCCGGGCGCGCGCGGAGTACTGCTGCTTCTTGTGGAAGGCGCTACGAAAGTTTCAGGATTTCTGATGAACCAGGAAAAAGAATATGAAGCAAAAATGATACTCGGTATGACAACAGATACTCATGACGGGGATGGCAGGATACTAACCAGGAAGGAATGTAATGTATCCGCAGGGGATGTCAAAGAGGTTTTAGTCAGTTTTACGGGACCACAGGAACAGGTTCCCCCAATGCTTTCCGCGAAGAAACATAAGGGAGAAAGACTTTACAGGTTATTCCGCAGGGGCGAAACCGTAAAAAGAAATCCGGAGAACATAGAAATAAAATCGTTAATCCTATTATCATGTAACCTTCCCGAGGTTGAGTTCAGGGTTACATGTTCAAAAGGGACATATGTCAGGACGCTGTGCAATGACATTGGCGAGCGCCTTGGCTGCGGCGCATACATGTCATCATTGGTGCGCACAAGAGTGGGCGGGTTTACTTTGAAAGATTCAACACACTACGATGAAGGTGTTTCCTATGATAAACATATAATGCCTTTAAACAGTGTTTTATCGGGCTTTCCCCATTTGCTGGTGAATATGGAGACGGCAAACGGCATCAGGAACGGAAAGCAAATAGGGGAATCGGAAGTAATCAACATTGATAAGATTAAAAAAAAATATGGCAGGAACAGGCTGTCCGGCATGTTCCCGGTTTTTGACCAGGAGAAAAATTTTCTGGCAATGGTCAGCGCGGAAAACAGGAATGTTGTTGACGGAAATGTGGAATTAAAGCTCTTAAGGGTAATGGCATGAGGACTATTTACGGATTTGGAGGATTAAAAAATAAGCTCAAAGGTTCCGTGGTTGCCATAGGGACGTTTGACGGTATTCACAGGGGGCATCAGGTTATTATCAGGAAAACCGTGACAGAGGCGAAAAGAAGGGGTGAAAAGGCTGTAGTTATTACTTTTGACATGCACCCGCAAAACAAGTTAAACAAAAATCAGGACAGGATATATTCATTAAGCGCCCCGGAAACAAAAAAGGAAATAATGAAGTTGTTGAAAGTGGACATGTTGGTTATTGTAAATTTTGCGCCCGGTTTTGCGAATATGCCACCGGAGAAATTTGTTAAGGATATTATTTGCGCTAAGTTTAAAGCCGGTAAAATTATAGTTGGAGAGGATTTTCATTTTGGCAGGGACAGGGGGGGGGATGTTTCAATCCTGGAATCATTGGGAAAGAAGCATGGTTTTAAAGTATCCGCTGTTGCAATGATTAAATCCGGCGGCAGGAAAATAAGCAGTACAAGAATTCGAAAGTTAATCCTGACGGGTAAAGTAGAAGAAGCGGCAAAGCTGTTAGACAGGCCCTATTCGGTTTCGGGAAAAATCGTAAAGGGGGCCGGCAGGGGTAGTAAAATGGATTTTCCGACGGCTAACCTGAAGATTGAAAACGGAATAGCATTACCGGCTCCGGGAGTATATGAAGTTCGCGCAAAAATTAAGAATAAATCATATTCAGGAGCGGCAAACATAGGTTACAGGCCGACTTTCATAACATCCGTGAAGAAAAAGAAGCCGGGAGAAGAGCCCCTGGTGGAAGTTCACGTGTGCGATTATTCCGAAAATATTTACGGGAAAACAATAGCCGTATCGTTTTTAAAGCGGATAAGGCCCGAAAAGAAGTTTTTGTCCGGGGCCAAACTATCGGAGCAAATAAAAAAAGATATTAGATGCATTCAGCAGAACAATAATAATTTGCTGTTATATGAAAGAACCGGAACAAAATATGTAGGACAGGGAGTTATATAGAGAAAGGAAGCAAGAAAAGAAACCAGGAGGAATTAATGACTTTAACAAAGGAAAGCAGGAAAACGGTAGCAGACAAATTTTCCCAGGGGGAAAGGGACACGGGGTCTCCGGAAGTTCAGATAGGGTTATTGACGGAAAGGATTAAATACCTTACCGAGCATTTTAAAATACATAAGAAAGACCATCATTCCCGTGTGGGGCTTACGGCTATGATTGAGAGGAGAAAAAAGTTATTGAATTATTTGAAATCAAATTGTAATGACAGGTACAAGAAAGTGCTGGAAAAAACAGGGTTAAGAAAATAGGATAGGGATAGTCACTAAAACAAAGGAAAGGTAAATTATATGTCAAAGAAATATGAAATTGAAGTAGGCGGGAAGCTGTTAAAAATTGAAACGGGAGATATTGCCAAGCAGGCATCAGGCTCGATACTCGTTACTTATGGAGAAACGGTTGTTCTTGTGGCGGTTACGGTATCGTCGAAGCCAAGGGAGGGGATAGATTATATCCCGCTGATGGTTGATTACAGGGAAAGAACCTATGCAGCGGGCAAGATACCGGGAGGGTTTTTTAAGCGGGAAGGCAGGTCCAGGGAAAAGGAGATACTGGTTTCACGCCTAATTGACAGGTCAATAAGGCCGTTAATCTGCAAGGATTTTTACAATGACATCCAGGTGTCGATTACCGTTCTGTCTTTTGATAAAGAAAACGATGCTGATATT
>JAUXDE010000042.1 GCA_030618495.1 Clostridia bacterium | reverse complement strand
GAGGATTCTTTTAATACACATTCAATGGCTTCAACGCTTTTTACCCCCTTTGCCACTTCCTTTGCCAGTTGCCCGGTGTTACCGGTGCTTGAATAATACATCACAAGAATTTTCATTTTATCCCCTCACCCTACCCTCTCCCCTTTGGGGAGAGGAAAAATCTAGAGTAAATTCCCCTCGCCCTACTCTTACTTCGGCAACGCTCAGCACAGGCTCCCCAAATGGAGAGTAAAAATCAAGTTTATTTATTCTTTATAGGTCAATATAGCCTGCTTGCTCGTTTGACGCGCAAGTTCTTCGTATACTTCCTTGTACTGGCTGTAATCTTTTACTGGGATTAACTTCTTCTTCCTTAATAGTATTTCCTCAAACTTGATGATGCCTCCGGAAAAAGTATACCTGTTAATATAGTCAAACCATGGCGTTTCCCTTATGATTTCCTCGGGCAGATATTTTATTTTTAACTTGCCGGGTATTGTGAGCTGTATTTCCGTATGGATTTTATCAAGGAAGCTGAACTCCAGCGGGTATTCTCTTTTCTCCCTTGAAACGAAGTCCGCGTATAAGCCCCCGAGTTGAGGCACGAGCCTGTCATTGCCTGCCTTTGTAAGGAACTCAGGGCCGTTAAACACCATCCTCAATTTAACAGGGTTATTCAGGTTTTCCGCATCGCTTACGCTGTAATCCGTCAATTCCCCGCCCGGTGTAATAGTGTTTATCTTTGATTTCAGGTTTTCCTTGAATTCAACAGGTTTGGTGTATTTAATCCAATAGCGCTGTCCCTGGTCATACTTGCCGTATGTGTATACCTGGCGCACTCCTTCAATGGTTTCATCGTCGCTTATATCAATATTCATCTTCTTATGCACCCTGTTATGTTCTGTCCTGAAGAGCGGGGTCTTCATGAGCCTGCCTTCCTTTCCAAAAAACACCAGCACCATCCTGTCCTGGTCTGACGCAGGCAGGTCGCCGAAGCCGGTGGTTTCCGCCGTAGGGTCCATGAAAACCATGTTATTATTAACCTCCGCAAGAACAATGCAGTGATTGAAAGTCAACGATGGGAAATCCTCGTCCAGCGCCCACACCCCCCTCGTGCCTATCAAAACAGGATGCGCTTTTATCCCAGCTATTTTAAGCATTGCAATCAGCAGCATTGACTGGTCCTTGCAGTCCCCGTACTTGTTGTCAAATATTTCGCTGGCATAATGCGGTTCAAAACCGGCATCGCCGTATTCCACACCCACGTAACGTATTTTTGCCGCGCACCAGTGATATATTGCCTTTGCCTTTTCTATTTCAATGGTTTTGCCTTTTGTGAGTTCTTTTACTTTTTGCTTCATGGGTTTTGTCCTGTCAATCTTGTCCTTTGCAACCTTCCACCACCACCTGTATATTTCATCATAGGAGTTGAACGTTGAAACAGCAAACCCTGCTACTATGTCGCACCACGCGGGCATATAAGGTTCGTTTATAATCTCCGGCATCTTATTGAACTCCCAGGTCCACTGTTTCTTGTTTTCGGATTCGGTTGTTTCCGGGGTAAAATCAGGATTAATCCCCGCGTATCCCGGATTGTAATCCTTAATATTGACTTTATAATGAGCAGGTACCGTTATTCCTGCCTTCTGGTACAGGTACGGTTCCCTGCCCTGGACGCCGAAATGTTTTGAAAAATGCCTTCCCTCTATAAGTTTGCTGTTATACCATTTTGCCCGGTATTCTATAATGGCGTCATTGGAAACTTCCGGCATTGATATAATCTTTATCCTTGAATTACTGTAAAGCGGGTAATTCTGGTATCTTGAAACGTCCCTGATGTGCTTGTCACCCGCGTAAACAATTGTTCCGTCAGGCTTTATAGTCCTGGCATAAACGAGCTCTACGTTTTCATAAGTGCAGTCATAGTCAAGTTTTATTTCTCCGTACCTCTTCCCCCTGTCATTAAGTATCTTTACCATGAAATACTGCTCGGTGACGGAAGTGGAATCGGGCAGGACTTCAAAGCTGTATTCATCTATCAGTATAACCGCGCCGGCATTCGGGTAGGATTCCTGTGAAGGAGCCGTTTTAATAACTCTCTTCAGCTTCTTGTCCCGGATGTCATCCACCGTAATTTTTTTAACTTTAGCATTTATGGCATCCATTCGTTCAAGGGACAGTGACTTGTATGGTTTCCCGGAGACCTTGCCGTATAATTCCAGCGCTTTATTATAAAGGTTTAATTTTTCGCAGGACCTGGCATGGTAATATAAACACTCGTTATCCTTGTTATTCTTATATTTTTCAAATATCGAAAGAGCTTCGGTGTAACTTGCCGTCATAAAATAGGACATGGCAAGCAATTTAATAATACTACCGGCTTTCTTGTCTTTTTCGTAGACAGTCCTGAGCTGTTCAATAGCTTTTTCGAATTTCCCGTAATCATAGTAAAACTTTCCGAGCATAAAACGTATCTTACGGTCATTTTCAGGCTCCTCTTCCATGGCGGAAAAGTACGATTTAATTGTTTTTTCGTAATTGGCGTGTGTTTTTTTCTCGAATTCCCTTGCGGTATCTAGATTGCTTCCGGAATAGGCAGGAGTATCTGCTAATACAAGGAGTGTCAAAACAATAAACGTGTATATTTTTTTAACGGTCATTATTTAGCTCGATTATGAGCGCTTCCTCGTCACAGTCGGGAAACTTCGGGCAATTGACGCATTCATTCCATATTTTATGGGGAAGTTCTTCCTTATTGATGGGCTTGAATTTTAACTTCCTGAAGAAGTCAGGTTTGTAGGTCAAAGCGAATACTTTATTAACGCCGATATCCCCAGCCTCTTCAATGCACTTAATAACAAGTTCCCTGCCGATTCCTTTGCCGGAACTTTTTTCTTCGACTGCAAGAGATTTTATCTCAGCCAGGTCATTCCAGCCTATGTGCAGGGCGCAGCAGCCGACAACCTTACCGCTTTCATCGGCAACGAAATAGTCTCTCAGGTTCTCATATAACTCGTTCAATGACCTCTCGAGCATCATGCCTTTCCTGGCGTATGAATTTATCATTAAACGCATTATGTTTACATCAGCAACCTTTGCTTTTCTAATATTCATCGCTGGCCCCCAGCTTTAATGCTTTTTCATTTATGTCAACGAGGACTTTCTTGTCCGCTATCAATAGCGAATGAAGAGATTTAATAGCGCTGTCAAGCGAGAATATTCCGGTTTCTTTTATATACGCGCCCAGCGCTATCATATTTGCCACCTTTTCATTTCCCAGAACCTCCGCAAACTGAGTTGCCGGGATTTTTATAATCTTTACTTCTTTGCTTTTTGGTATTTCTTTAACGAGAGAAGAGTTTACTATAACGGTTCCTTTTTTCTTCAACATGGGATAGAACCTTTTCATGGAAAGTTCATTCATTATAATAAGCGATGACGGTCTTGTTACGATAGGGGAACCGATTTTCTTATTTGAAATCACTACTCCGCCGTTTGCAGTGCCGCCCCTCATCTCCGCTCCGTATGACGGGAAGAAGGTTACTTCCAAACCTTCCACCATCGCGGAATTAGCAAGTACGGAACCCATAAAAAGTATGCCCTGTCCGCCATAACCGGCTATTATTACTTCTTCACGCATCTTTTATTACCCCCAGCGGATACTCCGGTATCATCTTTTCCTCAATCCATTTGACTGAATCTTCGCTGCTCATGGCCCAGCCAACAGGGCACATTGCAAGAAATTCAACCATTGAAAAACCCTTGCCCTCTATTTGTATTTTGAATGCTTTCTTCAATGCCCTTTTAGCGTTTATTACGTTCTTAACGTTATGTACCGAAACTCTTTCTATGTACGTGGTACCGTCAAGAGCGGCCAGCGCTTCTGATATTTTTATCGGGAATCCCGAGTACCTTGGATTCCTGCCCCTTGGAGACGTTGTCGTCTTTTGTTTTATCAGTGTCGTGGGAGCCATCTGCCCCCCTGTCATGCCGTAAACGGCATTGTTGACGAATACCACCGTGATGTTCTCACCCCTGTTTGCCGCATGAATTATCTCAGCAGTTCCAATGGCAGCTAAGTCACCGTCACCCTGGTAAGTAAACACAACCCTGTCGGGAAGTATTCTTTTTATTCCGGTAGCCACCGCAGGCGGGCGCCCGTGAGCGGCTTCCGTAACATCAAAGTTCCAGTAGAAATAGGCAAATACGGCGCAGCCAACCGGAGCAACGGCTATGGTTTTTTCCCTGATTTCAAGTTCATCAATGATTTCAGCGACCAGGCGGTGAATTATCCCGTGGCCGCAGCCTGAACAGTATATGTTTTGAACATCTGTCAGGCTCTCAGGTCTGTATATTTTATTCTTATCCATCATTTAATTATTTCCTTTACCTTTTTTACTACAACCTTTGTCTCAGGTATGCCGCCTCCCGGACTTCCATAAAAATGCACCCTGGACATGCCGTTAACAGCAAGCTTTACGTCTTCCACCATCTGCCCGAGGCTCATTTCAACCACCAGAAAATTCTTTACTTTTTTTGCTATTGTAGATATTGTTTTTTCGGGAAATGGCCACAAGGTTGTAGGTCTTATCAAGCACGCTTTTATCCCTTTTCCCCTCAATATGTTAACGGCTGATTCACAAATCCTGGCAGAAGTTCCGTAAGAAACGATTGCAACAACAGCATCTTCCGTGAAGCAGGTTTGGCAAGATGCTTCTTTCATCTTTATTTTATCATACAATTTATTCAGTTTCCAATTGTGTTCTTCAAGTTCCCCCTCATCCATAAGAAGAGACCTTATCATCCTTGGCTTCCTATCCTTGCACCCGTCAAGAATCCAATCCTTTTTAGTTTTCCTGTCCGACTTAAGTTCCTTTACCAGGACAGGTTCGTACATCTGTCCGAGGTAGCCGTCCGTATGAAGGATGACCGGTATTCTGTATTTGTCCGCAAGGTCAAACGCTTTAATCGTAAAATCGAACATTTCCTGTACGGAGTAAGGGGCAAGAACTATTGTTCTATAATCGCCATGGCCTCCACCCCTGGTTGACTGGAAGTAATCACCCTGCGCGCCTGATATGTTTCCAAGCCCCGGCCCTCCCCGCTGAACGTTCACTATAACGCCAGGCAGCTCGCAGCCGGCCATATAGGATATCCCTTCCTGCTTTAAACTTATTCCCGGGGATGATGAAGAGGTCATTGTCCTGGCGCCGGTAAGTGAAGAGCCGAAGACCATGTTGATTGCCGCAATTTCACTTTCAGATTGTATAAACACTCTTCCTTCTTCCCCCATACGTTTTGCCATGTAGGCAGTAATCTCATTCTGCGGTGTTATGGGATATCCGTAATATGCCATACAACCCGCTTGAATTCCGCCTTCAACTACTGCGTGATTGCCTTTTATTAATATCTTATGCATTATTCTAATCATTCTTTAAAATTCCTATGGCAATATCAGGGCACATTATATAACAGTAATTACAACCGGAGCATTTCATTTCATTAACAACCTCAACAAAATGATGCCCTTTACTGTTATACTTCTCTGATTTCTTTAGTATTTTCCTGGGACAGGATATCACGCATAGAACGCACCCCTTGCACCTTTCTTCATCTATTATAACTTTATATTTTGTTTTCATATAGCGCTCTGCTCAAGTATTTCAATTGCATGCTTCTGACTGATATGCGTTTTCTTTTCGCCCCCGAGCATTCGTGCAATTTCATTAACTCTCTCTTTTTGATCCAGTCTTTTGATGCTTGTCCTCGTTCTGCTGCCGGCTACTGATTTGTCAACGTGGTAGTGAATGTTGGCATACCCTGCTATCTGCGGCAGGTGAGTCACGCAGATTACCTGATGGTCAGGGCAAAGACCCCTTAACTTCCTGCCCACCACCCCGGCAACCCCGCCTCCTATACCGGTATCAATCTCATCAAAAATTAACACTGGAACCCTGTCAGCATTAGCAAGAACTGTTTTTATACCAAGCATTATTCTTGAGGTCTCACCGCCCGAAGCGATACTGGCAAGTGGTTTCATGTCCTCACCTACGTTTGGCATTATCATAAACTCCACATCATCAATGCCTGTTGACTTCACCTCCGAGGAATTTATACTGGCGGAAAAGCTAGTCCTGCCCATGGCAAGGCCTTTTAATTCCCTGACAATTTCCTCACTCATTTTTTCAGAAGCTATTTTTCTTTTGCCTGAAAGAACTTTTGCGGCTTCAAGCAGTTCGGATTTCGAATCATTGACTTCTTTTTCAAGACTTTTAATTGCCCGGGGACTGTTGTCCAGTTTTTCAAGTTTATCCCGGAGTTCCTTTTCCAGGCCCAGTATATCTTCTATGGACTTGCCGTACTTACGTTTCAGTTTCTTTATTAATTCCTGCCGTTCAATAACTTCTTCAAGTCGTTTGGGATTAAACTCAATTTTGCCACCGTACTCATCCAGGGCCGAAGATATATCTTCGAGATCATATTTAAAACCTGATATCTTCTCAAGTCGTTTGCTAAAGGAACCATCAATTGCCGCGAGTTTTTCCATACTCTTTTCAGTTTTCTCTATGTTGCTTTTTATCGAATTATCGCTATAGTAGAGTCTTTCACGAATATCCTGCAGTAATAAACTTATCTTTTCAGCGTTGCTCAATATGTTACAATCAGTTTCAAGTTCTTCTTCTTCCCGTAGATTCAGCTTTGCCCCGCTTATTTCCTTCAACTGGTACCTGTAAAGATCCCGTAGAGCATCACTGTCCCTAACAGAAATTTGAATTAACTTGAGCTCCTCTGACTTTTTCTTATAATCCCCGTAGAGTAATATCACTTTCTTCCTGTACTTTACAAGCTTCCCGTAGCGGTCTATTATCTCCATTTGTTCAGATTGGTTGAACAGCAGTTGATGCGTGTGCTGGCCGTGAATATCAACCAGGTATGTCCCGACTCTATGCAGGATTGTCAGTGTTACGACCTGCCCATTAAGATAACATTTGCCCTTGCCGGCTTTGCTCAGAACTCTCTTGAAGAGTAATTCTGTTTCAACTTTATCTATTATGTCGTTTTCCGCAAGAAAACTCTTTAATGCATCGCAGCCTTCAAGAGAAAAAAGACCCGAGACTTCACAGCCCTGGCTGCCCTTCCTCACAACATCAGTTGATACCCTCTCTCCCAGCAGAAGGCTCAGCGCCCCTATGATAATTGACTTACCAGCCCCAGTTTCACCCGTAAGGATATTCAATCCTTTCTCAAATGATATCTGTATTTCTTCAATCAGCGCATAATTCTTTATGGTTAGTTCCTGGAGCATCCCGTTCCTTCCTGTGAATCCTTGCCTTTTACTTTTTCTTTCAACAGATAGACTTTTAACGAGGAGGATTAATAACTAAAGATTAAATCCCAGCGTTTTCGTGATTTAGAGCGAGCCTCTCACGTGAGCGACATCTTGAGCCCGCGAAAGAAAAGTTCCTATGGTGCGACATCGGAGTAAAAATATCTGTCTGTTATCTTTCTCCCCACTTTAACTTTGCTCTCAACACCCTGTAATAGTTCTTTTTGCTGTTAGTGACCAGTTTTAAAACATGTTTTGATTTTCTTATTATCACCTTGTCACCCATGTCAAGTGATACGCTTTCCTGCCCATCCATAGACAGTACAACCTCGTTATGGTTCGAATCTACCCGGATTACCAGCTCATCCTCCGATGAAACAACCAGCGGCCTGAACGTTAACGTATGAGGACAAATGGGAGTTGCCACGATAATCGGCAGTGTGGGCTTTACTATAGGGCCTCCGGCAGCCAGCGAATAGGCAGTTGAGCCGGTCGGGGTTGAAACTATCAAACCATCCGCTACATAATTCGCAACAGGTTTACCGTTAATCTCAAGAGTCAACTTTATTACTCGCGCTGTCCTGCCGTTTTTCACCACCACATCATTTAGGGCAAGATATTTACTTTTTTTTGCTTTCTTTGGCACTGTTTCAGCTTCAAGCATCATTCTTTCTTCAATGTCTGCCTTGCCAGCCAGCAACTTATCAAGGTGTCCAACCCAGCTCGAAACATCCGCTTCGGTCAGGAAACCCATTTGCCCCATGTTGACTCCAAGGACCGGCACATTCCTGCCGCAAACATTCCTCGCTGTTTTTAGAATGGTCCCGTCTCCGCCCAGGGAAATCGCCATGTCGGTTTTACTGCTTATTTTATTAATTAACACGTTGATTTTTCTTTTCTTGAGCCGGCTCACAACATTATTTATATTTTTTCTTACTTCCGGCTTCTCAATTCCTGCCATTAATGAAATTGTTCTCACTATTTACCTCTCCAGTCAATGAATTTCTTTTTATTGCCTTTGTACACGTTTCCGTACATTTTTGGAGTTGAATCCCTGGATATTTTTATTGCTACTTCGTTTCCAATCAATTTGTTTGACGTTATTTTAGGGGCAGAAATGTCCATGGATTCTATTCCCGACTTATTATCCCTGATTGTATTCTTCTTTATTTCCAGGTAAGGGGTGTTGGAACAAATTATACCCTGCTCATTATCAAATATTTCGTTTTCCCTTATCCCCGGCGCAGAAGAATTTCCACATCCAATACCGCTACCGTTGGTATGTATGGTATTCTTCTGGATTATTGGTTCTGATTCTCCCATGGTGAGTATTCCCGCAACATTTCCATTGATTTCGTTGTTGGAAATCATGGGTTTTGAATTATCCCAGCAGCCAAGACCGGTTCCGTTTCCCGATATTTTATTGCTGTCAATGACAGGCGAGGCGAGATTTCCGCTGGCAATACCGACATTGTTGCCCGTAATAACGTTATCTTTTATTTCTGAGCAGGAAGAACCTTCACAGAACACTCCTGTAGCCTTGTTTCCGTATATCTTGTTATTAACAATCCTGGCGCGTGAAATGTCAGAACAACCTATTCCATACTTGTTCCGGCTTATATTGTTGCTCCTTATCGTCGGTGTCGCTGAATCCCAGCAGCCTATCGCCCCCACGCTGTTCTTTACTATTTCATTGTTTTCAATAAGAGGGTTTGTGTAATCATAGCATCTTATTGCTACACCATCAGAACTTAAATAACAGTACCTGATAATAGAATTGGACTTCCTGCCGAAAAAGGTAATACTGCCGGCATTGAGGTTGTCATCATTATTGAAATGTACCATTCTTTCTTCTTCGCCCATTATTTTCAGAACACCGTTTACTATCAGCTCTATTTTGTCCGGCTTCAACACGTTTTTCGTAACACCCATTATATCCCTTATTATTTCTACGCTATGTGAAAACTTATTCTCTTTTATACAAGATACTTTGGTGCCGGGCATGATGGTAAGGGTAACATCCTTTTCAACAACAACATCACCCGTTAAAATCACTCGCCCTTTCCATACCATATCACCCGGAAGTTCTCCCGAATATGAATATGCGAACGAATTCAAACATGAGGAAGTGACTATGGCTATTGCCAATAAAATGATTTTTATATTATTTGTCATGTTCATAAAAACTTAACATGGTCTTTCCATACTTTTCCTGGCGGAATAATTTAAACGTCTCCTCTCCCGCCTTTTCAGGTACTTTTTCACCGATATGGTGTTGACAGATTATCCATCCTTTTTCATCCAGCAGCTCATGCTTACGCACAACTTCAAGCGATATGGTCGTAAGGTTCAGCTTGAATGGAGGGCCTATGAAAATCAGGTCAAACTTACGGCGAAAATAAAAACTTATTCCCTTGTCAATCCACAAGAGAATATCCCCCCGGACAACTTCAGCCTTCTCCTTGAATACGCACAGGCCAAGGTTCGTGTTGATTATCTTCACGCATGCCGGGTCCCTGTCAACGAATACAACCTTTTCGGCGCCGCGTGAAATGGCTTCAATCCCGACACTACCCATTCCGGCGAACAGGTCGAGAAAATACGAATTCTCAACCTTTTTCCCGAACATGTCAAACAGCGACTGTTTTACCCTTCTCATCAAAGGTCTTGTCGTGTGGCCCGGTATTGACCTTAACTTCTTACCTTTCCTCTTTCCCCCTACAATTCTTACGCTTCTATCTGGTTTCTTCTTCACTATTCACCAATAAGCTGGACGACTACCCTTCTCCGCCTTGGGCGGGTATCAAAATCAACCATTATTATATTCTGCCACGTGCCCAGTATTAATTTTCCATCCTTGAAAGGGACAATCTCTGAAGGCCCCAGCAAAGACGCCCTTACATGCGAATGGCCGTTGTCGTCATGATGAGCATACGCCATATCTTCAGGAATCATTCTTTCAAACATGTCCTTAATATCCTCTATCAAGCCATCTTCGGTCTCAATAGTCGTTACGGCTGCCGTAGCTCCCGGTGTGAAAACCAGGGCCTGCCCTTCGTTCAGTCTACTTACGCTGACAATCTCCTGCACATCTCCGGTAATATCAATTATATCCGAATTACCCCCTGAATTATATGTCAGCTCTTTTGTAATAATCATCTAATAATCCTTTTTAAACGATAAGCACCACACTATAGTGGTGTATGGAGACGAGGGGACTTGAACCCCTGACCTCCTGTCTGCCAGACAGGCGTTCTCCCAGCTGAACTACGTCCCCGGTTTGAACCTAATATTAATAATATTATATTTTAGTAATAAATATAGAATAAGTCAATATAAAAAACTTGATTGATTATCCGCAGGATTGTTTACAAGAGGATTTATGAGTTGGTTTTCAAATGAAAACTGCATAGATTTGATAGATGTCGCTAAAACGTAAATTCAATACCAATATCAGTCAGTTCAAATGGAAAACTCTTAGAGTAAGCTACTGGAAAATCAGCAATCATGAAATTCGGTGAGTCGGTAATTCCCTGCTTGATATAGAATCAAGGCTAAGAATAATACAGGCATCATTTTCTATTGTGGTCCGGATGTAGTAATAATAAAAGTCTTTATCGCTTCAAAAAACACTAATCCATAAGAATTATCGTCGTAATAGTCATAGATTTTATCTGCTATCATTGTAGTACTGTTGCTAATAGACAAGTAAATTCTATGGGCTTTACTATTATTGAATGTTTTAGTAAAGCCCATATGTTTTTTTTATTTTAATTCTATTACGACCGAACCATCCTCATCGCCCACTATTGCAGTAACATAAATCATATCTGAAGGTTCAGCGGCGATAAGTGTAAAAGTCACACTTTGCCCCTCAGTGGCGCTTAATTTTCCACCTTTATCGCATTTCCATGTTACCTTCTTAATTTTTTTTATTCTTCTACCATTTTCGTCATCTCCACAAGCGAAAAGAACAACGCTTTCTCCAACACTCATTGCATTTATAATAAGACCATTGTTAGGGAAAGAACCATTTAGTTTTCTTTGACTTTCCTTAAATATAAGAACATAACTTAGGGGTCCTGCCTTGACTATTTTTTTTATCGGACCAGGTAACCTCCGATACAATGCAGGATTTGACGCACACCCCACCAACCCGATCATGATCATTAGTATTACTGTTAATCTTAAATTTGATAGTTTCATTACTTTTCCTTTCTTTATTAACTGTTTTTTTTGACCAACTTTAATGATTTCGTACTAATACAAAATAAACCTATTTAATTATATTTACCACCTCCTTATACTTTAACTCATTTATTTTTTTATAATTATACAACAAAAGGGGCGGGGTTGTCAAAACCTTTTTTTATCCCCAAATCCCAGCATTGTGATTGCTCCATGCCCAAACCAGCATTAAATCTGGAAAAACATTCTCCTCCGCTGATTTGGCCGGTGAGTTACAATATTCCCACGTACTTTTTTCAATACGAATATTTGTATTTAAATGGAGCATCATGAATAATATATATATCGGCCTCATTATTTCTTTTTTCGTTTTGTTTTTGGTTTTGATTTTGATTTGGCTGGGCTCTTTTTAGCCGTTTTTTTACTTTCTGTCAGTGCAGATTTTAACGTTGTACCGGCTCTTTCCTTCGCGGATAATTTCCTGTTAATCGCATCCGCCATTTTACAAAATTTAACAACGGACTGTTCGGGTGTCTTGCCTTTTTTGTACAGTTTATAAATTTCGCTCCCGATATCGGCGAATGTTTTCTTCTTCCTGGTTTCCAGGCTTAACTTCTCTATGCCTATCTTGCTTGCTTTTGCCCCGTAAACCGCGTCCTTCTTGATGTCTTTGGCAATCACAACAACCTTTTCACCGATTTCCTTGAGTTGTTTTTCGGTTTTTCCCCACAGTTCTCTAAGTTCGTTCTTTTTCATTGTCCCCTCCTTTTTCCCGCTTTTTACGATTTTTTATATGCCTCAATATAATTTTCGCAGTAAATCTGTTTGCCCAGAAGAAGTTCTGCGGTAATCATTGTATTCATGAGGGTATTATCCATCGGGTCAAGTATCGCAGCATCAAGCCCCGCGGACACTGCCATTGACATGTAAGTACTGTTAACAAGAGAACGGTCGCTTGCTTTCTGGCTGACGTTGCTGAGGCCCAGTATTGTTTTTGGCGGCGGGTCCGAGAGAATCTTTATCTGGGTTATCGTTTCCAGCACTGCCTTTGAATGTTCCTGGGTAGCGCTTACGGGAAGGATAACCGCGTCTATGAAAATATCATTTACGTCTATGCCCTTTTCCTGGCAGGCGGTGAGCAGTGTAACGGCTATCTCCGTCCTTGAAGCCGCATCACCTGGGATTCCCTTCTCATTTATGGTAAGGCATATAACCGCGCTCTTGTACTTTCCGGCAAGTGGCAGGAACAGGTCCATTTTTTCCTGCGAACCCTGTACGGAGTTTATGATTGATTTTCCCTTGCAGAGTTTCAATCCCGCCTCCATAACGTCGGCTTTTGTGGTATCTATCGCAAGAGCGGCATCCGACACCTCTCCAATCGTATTAACAAGCCATTCCATTACCTCCAGCGGGTTATCCGCTGCTGGTCCCACGTTTACATCAAGGGCATTGGCTCCCGATTCAAGCTGTTTTTTCGCAAGGTCCTGTATTACTTTTTTATCCTTTTTCTTGATAGCCTGGGCAACATCGCCAAACATTCCATTTATTCTTTCGCCGATAATAAACATCCTCAGCTCCTTTCCTTATAGCGTTTTCACTTTTTTTTATTTCTTTTGGCTGTGATTCTGTAAACCTCCCTCGCCTTCAGCAGGTGCTCGTTTCTCGGTACACAAAGAATTTTGATTTTCGAGTTTCCTGCATGTATAGCACCTTTCTTGCCGATGGTTTTACTATTCTTGTTTTTGTCAAGTTTCACGCCTATTGTTTCAAGCCTTCTCAATATTAACTCTCTTACAACAGGAGAGTTCACTCCTATTCCTCCCGTAAATGAAATTGCATCCGCGCCTTCAAGTACTATCCAATACGAACCAATGTACTTTTGAACCTGGTAAGCGAACATATCAACAGTGAGCTTTGCTTTTTTATCGCCTTCTTTCATTTTAAGCACTACTTTTTCCATATCATCGCTTATCCCGGACACTCCCAATATGCCGCTCTGCCTGTTCAAGCACGCCTGGATATCGTTCATTGACCACCCTATCTTCATTAAATGCATAACCACTGCCGGGTCTATGGACCCGGAGCGCGTGCTCATCATCAACCCGTCAAGCGGGGAAAAGCCCATTGTCGTATCAACGGCAACCCCGTTCCTGATGGCGGTTACACTGCAGCCCATCCCCAGGTGACAGCTTATGAGTTTTAATTTTTTCTCGGGAGTCTTCAGGATTTGCGAAACAAGCTGCATTGAATACATGTGTGAAATACCGTGAAATCCATAGCGTCTGATACCATACTCCTTATATAGATTATAAGGAAGGGCGTAAAGATATGC
>JAUXDE010000125.1 GCA_030618495.1 Clostridia bacterium | reverse complement strand
GCTGATGCTGCGCCGAACGAGCCTTCTTCCTTTTTCTCCTCGGCAGGTTTAGGACCCGCTGATGCTGCGCCGAACGAGCCTTCTTCCTTTTTCTCCTCGGCAGGTTTAGGACCGGCTTCGCCGGCTTTCTCACTATCGGCTACTCCAAATTCTTCCTTCTCAATCCTGGTACTCCCCGCAGGTTTTTCTTCTACGGGAAGAATTTCCTTTGCGGGTTTTGTTTCTTCAACAGGGGATTCAGTTATAGACTCTCTTAAGTTATCCAGAATACTTGTTATTCTATTCTTAACATTCGGTTCCACTTTATAAACATAAAGCATCCAGTTGTAGTCCTCATCATCCAACTGGGAAGGTTTTCCGCAGTTATCCCCTATCTTGCTCACCAATGATGAAATATCCTTTTCTTCACCCTTCACTTTTATCTTGTACCTTAGCTCGTTATCAATTGAAGGAAAGAAATGCATGCGCCAATTTTCAATCATTTCGTGTAGTACCTTCCTGTATGCTCTGTCTCTCTTCTATTATTTTAGATATTTTTCTTCGATATTTCTGATTCCGTCTACCCTTCTTAAATGACGGCCGCCTTCAAAAGGTGTTTCCATCCATACCTTTATCATGTCAAACGCGCTGGCGGCGTCATTGCCTTCACCGAGGCAAAGCACGTTAGCATTATTATGCTTCGCAGCCATAGTGGCAAACTTTTTTTCAGAAACAAGGGCAGCCCGTATTCCCGGAACTTTATTCGCCGCCATACACATTCCTATCCCCGAACCGCAGATAAGTATCCCTTTTTGAGAATCACCGGACGTCACAGACTCGGCAACGAGCAGGGCAAAATCAGGATAATCGGATGAATCATCGGAAAAACTACCGCAGTCTTTTACATCATGATTCTGTTTTTCAAGGAATTCCCTGATTTTTTTCTTCAATTCAAATCCACGATGGTCTGAACCAATTGCGATTTTCATGGTTTTACCTCATAGTGCAATAGTTAATTAAACTTACAAACGAATCAAGTTTCAGAGCTGCTCCACCGATTAAACCTCCGTCAATGTTTTCACATTCCATTAAACCTGAAACATTTTCGGGCTTCATGCTGCCGCCGTACAGAATTCTTATTTCATCGCTTACCCCTTCACCCGCAATCTGAGATAGAATCCCTCTTATGAATGCATGAACTTCCTCAGCCTGTTGTGGCGTTGCTGTCCTGCCCGTCCCGATTGCCCATACAGGCTCATAGGCTATTACCAGTTTCTTTATATCATCGGGCTTCAATCCTTTCAATCCTTCTCTTATCTGAGTTTCAACCACTTTAAATGTAAGTTCGTTCTCCCTTTCCTCAAGTTTCTCACCTATGCAGACAATAGGAGTCAGTCCGTCCGCCTCAAGAACCTTTTTAACTCTCCCGTTAACTGTCTGGTCCGTTTCCCCAAAGTACTGCCTTCTTTCAGAATGACCGATAATAACGAATTCACAACCTGAATCCTTCAACATTTCTGCCGACACTTCCCCCGTAAAAGCTCCTGACTCTTCCCAGTGCACGTTCTGGGCGCCCAAATGAATATTTGAAGCCTTAATTACCTCTGCAACCGGACGCAAGGCGGTAAATACCGGGCAAACCACGATTTCCCTTTCAGTAACATCTTTTACCTTCTCCTTTAAAGAACTTACAAATTCCACCGCCTCGGCTGCCGTCATGTTCATCTTCCAGTTTCCTGCAAGTATAGGTTTTCTCAACGTCTCCTCCTCCTTTTCTTTGGCTTTTTCTCTTCCCTGACAGGTTCTTTTCTTTTTGGAATGGCTTTCCCCTTCTCTGCTTCTCCCATGGTTTCCATCCCCATTTCCGTTTCCGGAATCACTTCCATCCCCAACCCGGGCCTTTCAGTTTCCATAATTTCAATCATGTGAGTATTATCATGTAAGCCCGCTACTTTTTCGCTGCCCGGACCAATGGCAAAAACAAAAACCGGCGTGGCAGTGTTACATTTCGTAGGCCATTTAATCAATTCATTGTTTTTGTTATTAATCCCCTTCAGGTCCTTCTCTCTCATATACTCGTCCTTCCAGTCACTTTTGCTCAAGATAGGACAACCAACCTCCATATTAGACGTAACAATAAGCAGTATTTCAGGGCTGGATTCCAATTCCATCAGCACTTCCCCGACTGCCTCATCAAAAGCAAGTATTTCCCCTAATGCCTCTTTTGTCAGTTTGCCATGCGCGGCATGAGCAATTCTGCCTCCTTCAACAAGCAGGAAAAATCCTCTTTTATTATTTTTTAAAACCCCCAGGGCAACTCTTACCATGTGAGTCAGGGTTGGCTGCTTCTTGTTGTCATTTACCGAAAAATCAAGCATCCTTTCCGCAAACAATCCAATTAATTTCTCCGTATCCTTCACCCTGATCTTTGAAAGTTCATTCCTGCTGGTAACAATGTTATAATTCATTTTCTGGGCGCGTTGAATAAGATCCTTCCCATCGGAACGTTTTAATACATCAAACCATTTGAACCCTCCCCCCATGACGACATCCATATTCTTTTCCAGCTGCTGTAATGCTATGGCTTCCTTCATATTCTCATTCTCAGCATGAGCGGAAAACGCTGCAGTCAGCGCATCGTTAACTTCGCAGTTGGTGACCAGTCCGACGCTCATCCCCATCTCCTGCATTTTTTCAAGTATGGTCTCGGGATTCCCCCCTTCAGGGGTAATGCTTATTACGCCGTTCTTGACCCTGCAACCCGTGGCAAGGGCTGAAGCTGCCGAGGCATTATCGGGTACAATAAAATCCGCCGAACGATTAACCATGTATCCTGTTGCCCCATCATTCATTACCTTTTCCATATTCAAGGGTTTATCTTCTACGAACTGACTGTAATATTTGGCAATACCGTAAAGTGACGGCCCCATGCCATTTGCAACCATGAGAACTACGCTTACAGGACTGCTCACTTCTAATGAAGGCCTTACGGGAACTTCCTGTACCTTTTTTACAACCGGCTCCTTTTGAGCCTCCGTTTTCGGCTCCGTTTGCGCCGCCGGTTTTTCCTTAACCGCAGGCTCAGCAACCTTCACTTCCCCGGGGTTTTTCTCCCCGGCTGCGTCACCCGGTTTTTCCTCCGGCTTTTTTACGGCAATTTCCTGTTTTTCAGAATCCTGTTCGGTTTCTTCTTCTTCGGGCGGTTTCACATACCGCTTCTGACTCCCGGCATGAGAAATAACCGCAGAAGCAAAGAATACAAAAACCAGGGATAGAATAATTCTCTTTTCAGTTCTCTTCATTTTATCCTCTTTCTTCTTTTCAAGAATTATATTATAACTATTAAATCTATATAGTCAAGTTATACAGTGTTTTTATATTTTTGTTGTTCAAAACAAAAGCAGCTATGAACGCCTTCAATATATCACCGGGGAAAAAGGGCAATACCCCCGCTATTACAGCTTTTACGGGATTGAGCCTTGCAACATACATCAACCACATGGTCCCTGTCATATATATAACCAGTAACCCGGCAATCATCACTCCCGCAGCCGGTAATACGGGAAGATTCTTTTTCTTTTCAAATACCGCACCTATGAAAAAAGCTGAAAAAACAAAACCGGCCAGGTACCCTCCCGTAGGCCCTATGATTATACCGATTCCACTTGCCCCCCTGGAAAACACCGGTAACCCGACAATACCCAGCAATAAATAAATTAACTGGCTCAATGCTCCCAGGTACCTGCCCAGCATTGCCCCTGAAAGAAAAACGAAAAGGACCTGCAGGCTGATTGGTACCGGACTGAAGGGAAGGGGTACGGCAATCAAGGCTCCGGCAGCGGTTAACGCGGCAAATAAAGCGCATAATATCATACCCTTGGTATCCAGTATTTTTTTCATACTTAAAACCTCAACGCAAAAGAAAGCATCAAATTGCTTTCCAACCCCCCAAAATTCAACCCCGCAAAGCCAACGGGCACCCCCGACGCATCAATCTGGAAGTTCGCCAACCTGAACCCTATTCCTACTGTCATGCAATCCATTATATCACGTCCCGTTTTATAGCCGGCCCTGAACATCATCCTGTCTCCGCTGTACTTTCTTAACTCGGTTGAAGCCTCACAGCCGACGCAAATCTGCATCTGGCCGTCTATGGGCCATACCACTTCCGCTGTCGGTATTACATCAAAGTTTATCTCAAGAGTTTTCAATAAGTTAAGTTTTGTTGCTACCCCCAACCTTGCGGTTACCGGTAATCCATCCTCATAGTTCGTGTAACTCGTGTTAAATCCCACGTTCTGAATACATCCCCCGAGCCTTAAGGGTAAGCCTTCTCCCATGAG
>JAUXDE010000120.1 GCA_030618495.1 Clostridia bacterium | reverse complement strand
ATGATATTTGAAGTCATAATTTAAACCCTTATGTTCAAATGTTTTACTGAATAAGATTTTTCCATTAAATCTTCTTGGGTTTTTTTGCCTTAATTTGTAATATGTACAGATGTCTTTTACTTCTTTCAGCCACTGATGCACGGAACTCCTGGAAATATGAACCTTGAAC
Organism: Clostridia bacterium; assembly: GCA_030618495.1. Taxonomy (GTDB): domain Bacteria; phylum UBA6262; class WVXT01; order WVXT01; family JAUXBS01; genus JAUXBS01. The sequence goes on along the minus strand of JAUXDE010000120.1, from coordinate 4,315 downwards.
CTCTTATTAACGAGTTTTGCTGATTCTGTTAGAGTATTTCCTATGTTGTAGTAACTGATTGCATTCGTAATTATCTTTGGCCCGTAGGTTTTGTTTTCAAGTTTACTGCCTATAAATTTCTTTCTGCAGTTTTTACAGTAGTAAGACTGCCTGTAACCAAACCTGGTTTTTCTCTGGCCTTTTCTGATTATATTTTTACTGTCGCAGTAAGGGCAGTTTCTTATTTCATTCATGAATTGTCTTTATTCACTTCCCCACGCAGAACTTTGAGAATACCCTGTCGAGGATGTCCTCTGTTGTTGTTTGGCCGACTATTTCGCCGAGGTGGTCCAGGGCCTGCCTGAGGTCAAGGGCTGTGAATTCTCCGGAGGATTTCTTTTGAATGGTTTCTATGGACTTGTTTATTGATTCTTTTGCATTCTGCAGGGCGTTCTTGTGCCTAAGGTCCGTTACAATGACGGTATCGGAGATATTAAGGTCATCTTTTATGAATTTGTGGTAGATTAGCTTTTCAAGGGGTTTGATGCCTTTTCTTCTGGTTGCTGATATTTTGATTAGGGGTATGCGCTTTTTGGGGGGGAAGAGCTTTTTTATTGCTGTTTCGGTTGTTTTCTGCTTAAGGTCGTTCTTGTTTGCGACTATTATTACTTTCTGGTCCTTTATGTCCTCCGCTATCAGTTTGTCCTCTTTGCTTATTTTGGTTGAAAGGTCTATCACAAATAATACCAGGTCTGCGGTTTTGAGTGACTTGCGGCTCCTCTGGACGCCTATGATTTCAATTTCATTTTTTGTATGCCTGATTCCAGCGGTGTCCATGATTTTTACGGGTATACCGGAAATGTTTATGGTGTCCTCCACTATATCCCTTGTCGTGCCGGGAATGGAGGTGACTATTGCCTTTTCCTCCTGAAGGAGGGCATTTAATATAGAGGATTTACCCACGTTGGGCTTCCCTACGAGTACAGTTACGAGGCCTTCCTTGATTATTTTACCAGTTTCGGTTGTTTTCAGCAGTTCTTCTATTTTTTTGCTTATTTCATATACGTTTTTAAGCAATGCCTTGCGTGAGAAGAATTCTACATCATCTTCCGGGTAGTCCAGGGACGCCTCTATGTTTGCCAGCGTGTCTATGATTTTTTCCCTTATGTTATTTACTGTTTTTGAAAGTTTGCCGTCAAGCTGGCGCATGGCGCATTTCAGGGCAGTGTCTGTTTTTGAACGTATAATGTTTACAACTGCCTCTGCCTGCGCGAGGTCAATCCTGCCGTTCAAGAACGCTCTCTGGGTAAACTCTCCCGGGCGGGCAAGCCGCGCCCCGTTTTCTATACATAGTTGGAGGGTGTTTCTCAGGGGTGTTATACCCCCGTGGCAGGAGATTTCAACGATATCCTCCCTGGTATAGGTCTTTGGCTTCAGCATTACTGTTAGCAGTGCCTCGTCAATGCGGGTTCCGTTCCGGTGGACGTGGCCGTATCTTACGGTGAAGGTGTCTTTTCTTGAGATTTTCCTGTTGTTTTTCGGTTTGAATATCCTGCCGGCGATGGGGACAGCGTTTTTTCCACTGAGGCGGACTATGCCTATACCGCCTTCGCCCGGGGCGGTGGAAATTGCAGTGATGGTATCATTGGATTCAGGCTTCATCTGGTTTTTCTGGATTTGCTGGTGAGAGTACTACCTTCCTGAAGGCGCCCTGCCCATCGGAGTTGGTTTGAATATCGGGGTTATCTTTAAGCATCATATGTATGATTCGGCGTTCTGATGCGCTCATTGGTTCAAGTTGTATGGCTTCGCCGGTTTTTTTTACTTCAAGCGCGGTTTGTTCCGCAAGGTGTTCAAGGGTTTTAGTTCTCCTTGCCCTGTAGCCTGCGGTATCAACGAGTGTTCTTACCCTGAAGTCCTTGCTCCTGCGGTTCATTATCATGTTGGTAATAAGTTCCAGGGCGCCCAGCGTCTGGCCCTTTTTCCCGATAAGAAGCGCGCTGTCGCTTGTATTGATATCCGCATGGACGTATTCACCTTCAACCTTGGTATCTACTTCACTTGTTATGCCCATCAGCTTTAAAATATTCTTTAGTTCATCCTTTACATTTGAACATGTTTGGAGCAGGGTTTCCTTTAACGGTTTTTCCCCGTCTTTTATTGGCTTATCGGTTTTTTTGGCGGCGTCCTTTGGTGTTATTTTAATCTTTGCGGGGCTTGCGCCCATCAGGCCGAACAGTCCTGTTTTGCCTTCACTGAGAATTTTCACGTCAACATCATCCTTTGAAAGTCCTATTTCCTTAAGGCCTTTTTTAATTGCTTCCTGGACAGTTTTGCCTTCAATCTCTATTTCTTTCATTTTATCCCCTATGGTTTGACAGTTAGTATTTTTTTTGCCTGTTTTGGGTATTTGGCGATGAACAGCAGTTCATCGTCTACAAGCGGTTTCTGTGTATGGACATTGGCGTAGCGTACCAGCTCAAGGATGTTCTTTGCCTCGGTATCGTCCTTGAACTTGATTTTAAGCTTGCCGTATACGTTCCTGAAACCCTTGATTCCTCCGTATTCTCCTGTTGTTATGTTCCTGCCTGTATCAATTATCTCAGGTTCGCCCCGGCCCAGGTCCTCATAGTCGTAGAGTTCGTAATTCCTGCGGTCTTTAAGCGCGCCGTCAGCGTGAATGCCTGATTCATGGGCGAACGCGTTCGCTCCCACGCCGGGCTGGTTTATGGGAAGCGGTACTCCGAATGCATACGAGGCGTACTTTGCTATTTTCCAGGATTTTGAGAGGTCAAGCCTTGAATCGAGGCGGTATTTCCTTTTGAATCCGCTGGATTTCATTATTGCCAGCAGTACCGAAACCAGGTCGGCATTGCCTGCCCTCTCGCCCATGCCGTTTACGGTTGTATTGATATAAGTGTCAACGCCGGCGTCTATGGCTGCCTTTGCCCCTGCCACGGAACAGGCGACCGCTAATCCAAGGTCGTTATGGCAGTGAAGCTCTATTGGCAGTTTTATTTTTTTTGCAAGCGTGTAAATTCTTTCGTATATGGTAAACGGGTCATCGTATCCAAGCGTATCGCAGTATCTTATACGGCTTGCGCCGTGTTTCTTCGCCGCAAGCGAGAATTTTATTAGATAATCCATGTCGGTTCTTGATGCGTCTTCTGCGTTTACCCCGAATACCTTGATGCCAAGTTTTTTTGCGGTGTCACAGGCATCGCACATCGTTGTAATCACGGACTTTTTGTTCATCTTGCCGCGGAACTTCCCTTGAATCATCTGCTTTGATGTTGAGATAGAAAGGTTCAGGTGCTTTACGTGCGTAAGTTCCACCGCCTTTTTTATGTCTTCCGGTATTGCCCTGACCCAGCCCTGGAGTATCATTGGTTTTAACAGGCCTACCCGGGAAAGATCAAGGTTGGCGTTCAGGTAATTTGTTTCATGATTCGTTACGGGGAAGCCGAATTCGGACTGGTAAACACCCATATCGCTCAGGTACATGTTAATCATTGTTTTCTGCAGTTTTGCAAGTCCAAGCCTGGAAGTCTGCACCCCGTCCCTGTTCGTAACGTCAATAATATAAATCTTGTTAGTTTTCTTTTTCATTTATTTCCACACCTTTTTCTTGAAGTTATCTATTTCCTTGATTTCAGAATTATACATGTCAACGATTATTTCATCCGGGAAGAACCAGAGCTTGATTTCCCTCTCGGCATTCTTTTCGTTATCGGAGCAGTGTATCGCGTTTTCGTAAAGGCCTTTTGTCGTTATCCTGCCGAAGGACCCCCGTATTGATACCGAATCAGCTTCCTCGGGGTTGGTTGCGCCCGCCAGGGTCCTTACCTTCTCTATCGCGTTTTCACCGTGATAAACCATCGCAAGGACTTTTTTCCTGCCGTGCAGTTCACCCTGGATATACTTTATCAGTTCTTCAAAGAAAGGCCTTTCCTCCATGTGCCAGTAATGCTGTATAGCAAGTTCCCTTGATACACGTATGATTTTAGCTGCAACGATTTCCAGTTTTGTTTCCGAAAGACGCGTCAGTATGTTGCCCGTAAGGGATTTTTTCAGGCCATCGGGCTTAATTAATACCAGAGTTTGCTGTATCATAGAGGAAACTTATATCAAAAAAAACCTGTCGTGTCAATAGTTATTGTTTTTTATTTTATTAACTTGATAAGAAAACTTATATTTGTTATATTTTATAATAATTTTATAGTTATGAACGGTGATATGAATGACTGCGCACGAAATAATAGAAAAAATCAGGAATAAAGAAATCTCTTCCGAAGAGTTAACCATTTCAATCTTCAAGCGTATAGAAGAGGTGGAA
>JAUXDE010000115.1 GCA_030618495.1 Clostridia bacterium | reverse complement strand
ATACTTTAATTCTCCTTTTTCTATCTATTCTGTTTTATTAATTCTTAATATAATTAATGCTATATTATGGATATTAGTATTAATATACCATAAATTTTCATGATTGTCAATCGGTATTTGATTTCTTCAGGAGTGCATTACTTATTAGACATGCCTGATAAATACATCTATGGGACCAATTACTTTAGTGTCCGTTTCAGCGATAACCTCTATTCTCGGGTTGAAGGAGCCCTGGGTGTAATCTTTGCTAACCCTTTTTTGTTCTAAAGGATGGCCTTTTCGTCACTCCGGCCTCATCCTGTCCCGGATGATTCCAATTGCCGTTTGGTTGATTTCTTCTGAGCGGCTTTCAACGGAAGATTCGGTGTAGCATCTGAATTCCGGGGCGTTGCCTGAGGGCCTTAAGTGAACTATATCGCTATTTGAAAACGTTATGCGGACGCCATCTGTGAAATTGATTGATTCGACGGCTCCGAATGACGGTATAAAGTATTTATTTAACATTTCATTGCTTTTTTGTTTGAATTTCTCAATAATATTTTTGCCGAGTTCATTGGGGAAATCCCTTATAATCCCGCTCATGGTATACCTTGGAGGCAGTTCGCCGGTGATTTCTGATATTGATTTCTTGTTAGTTGCCGATGAAAGAAGAGCTGCAATTAAAGGCAGGGCGGCATCCCTTGTGGGCAGCGCCTTCAGGAATTTTCCCGACTCAGGACTCAGTATGTCAGTGGCTGTAAGAAATCCCCCGTTGGCTTCGTATCCCACGACAGTCTTGAGGCCTTTTTTAACCGCCTCATTCATGGAGGATATGACATAAGGCGAACCTATCCTGGTCCTGGAAATATTTATGAACTTATTGCATTTTTCAAGAGCGGTATTACAGCTTATAGGTGCGGAAACGGAATCTGCGTTGAGAAAGTCAGCTACTATTATACCGAGAACGTCGCCGCGGACGATTTTACCGTTTTCATCCACCAACAGAGGCCTGTCAGAATCTCCGTCGGTGCTTATGAGGGCATCCGCCTTGTGTTCAGTAACCCAGCCGGAAAGCAGTTCGGGGTCTTCAAATGCCTCGGTGTCAACGGCTACGAACCTGTCTGAAAGGCCGACATTAATAACCTCTGCGCCCAGTTGGTTGAATATATTCAGAAGGATTTCCCTGCCAACAGCTGAATGCTGGTAGAAAACGATTTTTAAACCCTTCAGGCATTCATATGGAAAGAAATTAATGTACCTGTCTACGTAAGCGTTTGAGGCTTCTTTGTCAACAGGGGTAAGTTCAACGGAAATGCCGGATTTGAAATTCCCTTCTTTATCAAAGACCGGAGGCTCCTGCGTATCCTTTAGTTTTTCATATAGACCTGTAATCATGGCTTCATCATCCTTGAGTATTTCACCCCGGGGCATATTGAACTTTATTCCGTTCCTGTCATCAGGGATATGACTGCCTGTCACCATTATGCTTGCCCTGTTGTTAGCCATCCCGTGCATTGTTACGGCTCCAGTGGGGATATCACCGCAGTTATTAACCTTCACCCCTTCTTCCCGGATGGCGTAAGCAATGGCTTTCTTTATTTTTGGCGTGCTGCTTCTCAAATCCCCTGCCAGTGATATTGTATCGGGTGAGGATTTCGTTTTCAGGTGCCTGACGAATGCTTTCGTGTACAGGCGGCATTGGCTGTCAGTCATTTCTGTAACCAGCCCCCTCACTCCGCTTGTTCCGAATTTTAATGCCATTGAAACACTCCTTTCTTACCCCCTCACCCTGCCCTCTCCTCCAGGGTAGAGGAAACTATATATATGTCAATTAGTCCTTACCGTGAATTCTTTTTATTCTCAAGATATCCATGAACATTCTGAAAGAACTTTTAACAGGGGTTACCTTACTTTGGGGTGAGTTGAACCATTTTACCGGTACTTCCTTAACCTTAAACCCATTCCGGATTGAGAGGTAAAGAATTTCCACATCAAATGAAAATCCTTCTAATATTTGTTGTTTAAATACCTTTTTGGCAGCATCCTTCCTGAAAAGTTTAAAACCGCATTGCGTATCAATGAATTCACTCATTACAAATATTTTAACGAATTTATTGAATAATTTACCCATTATTTCCCTGTACAGCGGCTGATGAACGATAATCTCGGATTCCTTCATGCTTCTTGACCCTATGGCGACATCAAACCCGGATTCAAGAGCCCCTAACAGTTTTTTGGTTTCCTCTACGGGAGTCGAAAGGTCGGCATCGGAGAAAAGAATATACCTGCCGGTCGCTTCAAGCATTCCCCGCTTTACGCTGTAGCCCTTGCCCATGTTTTTTTCATTTTTTATGATTTTTATATTGTTGTTGTTTTCAATGAGTTTTCTTGTTGTTTCAATTGTCCCGTCAGCGCTTCCGTCATCAATTATTATGATTTCATAGGAATGTTTCTGCCCGGCAAGGTAATCCAGAATTGTTTCAAGGGTCTTGCCCAGCCTTTTTTCTTCATTATAGGCGGGAATTATAATGCTGAGATATTTTTCTTCCAAGCTCTTTCTCCTCTTATTATTTCATTGAAGTAAGTGATTTACTCTCAGGTAATATCTTACTCAATAATCTATCATAATCAGTGCGTTTGGTCAAGAATTAAAAAATAATGATTGAACTTGTTGTTGGAAATAAGTAAAATATTTTATTAAGCTTAATAATATAAAATAATTATGTTAACAACCCTAAACAAAAAAAATAGTTACATTATAGTTGTCATTTTACTTGCCTTGCTTGCTCTACAGTCATTTATGAGCATGAAGCAGAAATCAGCGACTTCTGATGAAACTCCTCATCTTAGCGCGGGGTATTCGTATTTAAAAACCGGGAGTTTCAAGCTGAATCCGGAGCACCCTCCCCTGGTAAAACTGTTGTCTGCGGTTCCATTGATGTTTCTGAACCTGAATTTTCCCGATAATCATTCATCATGGAAAAAAGCGGAAGAATGGCAATTCGGAGAACAGTTCTTATACAATAACAAATTGTCCGCTGAAAGAATAGTTTTCCTGGGAAGAATTCCCGTAGTTATATTGTCAATAATACTCGGATTTATTGTATTCCGGTGGGCAAAAGAACTATATGGTATTAAGTCAGGACTGTTCGCGTTATTTCTCTATGTTTTTTCCCCGAATATTCTTGCGCACTCGCGATTTGTTACCATGGACCTGGGAATCAGCCTGTTTACCATGCTGTCCCTGTATGCGTTTTATCGTTTCCTGTCTTACCCGAAAACCAGGAATCTTATAGTTGCGGGAATATTGCTGGGCCTGGCATTAAGTACAAAGTTCTCGGCAATCAATATTTTACCTATGTATGTTATTCTTTGTTTAATCCTTGTACTCAAGAAGAAAAATAAAATAGGATTGCCCCGGTTGCTTTTATCATTATGCCTGATGGTTGTAATGGGAATTTTTGTTACCTTCCTGGTTTATGGATTCTCATCCATGCACTACTATTTTAACGGGTTGAAATTCATATCGGGTATCGTAGGCAAGTCGGGCATGTCAACCTTCCTGTTTGGTAAGCACTCTACCCAAGGCTGGCGTTACTATTTTATAGCGGCTTTCTTGATAAAAACACCGGTACCGACAATTATATTTATCTTGATGTCTGCCGTTTATTTTATAAAGAAACCGCAAATTAAAATTCCCGAGTATTTTATTCTTGTTCCCATAGCCCTGTTACTGGCTGTATCTTCAATAAGCCGGATGCAGCTTGGATTGAGGTATATCCTGCCTGTTTATCCTTTCATATTTATCTGGATAAGCAACGTAATCAACAAGAGGTTTATAAGTAAAAACATAGATAAATACTTGATAATATTCCTGTTGTTCTGGTATCTCGGTTCCGCATTAAAGACATTCCCGCACTACCTGTCATATTTCAACGAGTTCATAGGGGGGCCTAAGAACGGGTATAAATATCTAATTGACTCCAACGTAGACTGGGGGCAGGATTTACCGGGGCTAAGGGATTATTTGAATAAGGAGGGGAATCCTGAAATAATCTTATCATTTTTTGGATCGGCGGCCCCACTCTCATATGGTATTCAATACCAGGATTTCTACTCCTATAACGCATCGGGACGGAAAGAAAAGCATGTGAATTCTCTGAATCCTTCAAAAGAGTATTTTGTCATAAGCGCCAATGCTTTGCAATGCCTCTATTTCCCGGACAAGCAATTGTTTGGCTGGCTGAAAGACACCGTTCCCGCTAAGGTAATAGGGCATTCTATTTTTATCTATGATATAACCGGCGACGAACTCTCTCACTTCAAATTCGGTGTTATGTATTCAAATGGGGGAAAGCTGAGAAAAGCCGAAAGGGAATTTAGAAGAGTTCTGAAAATTAATCCTGCTCACCAACAGGCGAAACAATACCTGAATTACATAACGGAAAAGAGGAAGTCAGGCTAATGGAATCCAGGGAATTTGACAAAATGTACCGGCTGGAAAACACGTACTGGTGGTTTGTCGGCAGACGCGGAGTTATACGTTCAGTAATAGATAGGATTTACAAAAGAGAAAAAAATCTCAAGATATTGGATGTCGGGTGCGGTACCGGAAGCATATTAAACCTCCTTGATGATTACGGTGAAGTAACAGGTTCGGATATTTCGGAAATGGCTCTATATTACTGCCGGAAAAGAGGATTCAGTAATTTATTCAGGTCTTCTGCCGACAAACTGGAAGCAGAAGATGGAAGCTATGATTTAGTGACCGCTTTCGACATATTAGAACACATAGAAGACGATGTAAAAGTCCTCGGGGAGCTCCATAGAGTATGCAAGGAAGATGGGAAGATTAT
>JAUXDE010000081.1 GCA_030618495.1 Clostridia bacterium | reverse complement strand
TTAGAACACATAGAAGACGATGTAAAAGTCCTCGGGGAGTTCCATAGAGTATGCAAGGAAGATGGGAAGATTATCGTCACCGCGCCCGCGTACATGTTCTTATGGAGCGAACATGACCAGGCGCTTGAGCATAAAAGAAGATATGCAAGAAAAGAACTTCATGATAAAATCAGTTCGGCCGGTTTTAAGATAAAGAAAATAAGTTATTTCGTCACTTTTATGTTCCCGGCAATAGCGTTGTTCCGTATTCTCCAAAACATCTTCAAAAAACCGGGGAAACCTGACACGGCCTATATAATGCCGCCAAAACTGCTGAATAATATCTTTATCGGGTTCTTGTTGTTAGAAGGATTCATAATAAATTTCTTCAACATACCGTTTGGAGTGTCTTTGATATGCCTTGCTGAAAAGAAAAAATAGCGGGTTGAAGCAGTAAATAATTATATTTTATTCTATCCATTTCTATTCTTTTTGTCCCAGCCTTCCCCTGGCAACATTCAGGTATTTTCCTGCATTACCGTGCCCGGGGTTTATTCTCAGCGTACTTTCAAATGCCGAGACTACTTCGCGCCACCTTCCTGCCTCCAGTAGAGTAGTATAAAACAAATGAAATGATAATTACAAATATACCGGAGATGATACCCGGAGAGACGTGTTTTTTCATTTTTTCCCTGAATTGAATGATTTTTTCAGTCTCCACATCTTGTAAAGGGTTTTCATATAGGAAATACCGAATTCAATAAGTTTTGCGTGGGACTTTCCGCTTTCCCTTATTTCATAATGAAAGGGTATTTCAATGATTTTACCGCCCGATGAATGAATCCTGATAAGTATTTCCTCGAGAACGTCAAAATTCCTGGCGGTGATTATAATATTTTCTATCGCCTTTCGATGATACATCCTGAAGCCGCTGGATATATCCTTGTAAGGCAGTGAAAGGATGACGGTAAATACGCGGTTAAGTATTATGCTGAGGATTTTTCTGAAAGTTCCTATGGTGGCTGAGCCGCCCTTCACGTACCTTGATGCGATAACCACTTCCGCATTATCCTTGTTCAGGAGCATTTCCTTTATGAAAACAGGGTTATGGGAAAGGTCCGCATCCATCGTAATAAACCATTCACCCCGGGCATTATCAAATCCTTCCTTTAGCGCCCCGCCGTACCCCGGCAGTTTCTGCACCAGTACTTTTGCGCCTTCCTTCCGGGCGATTTCTCCCGTCCTGTCAGTTGACCCCACATCCACAACGATAATTTCGTAGCTGTAATTTTCATCCTGAAGCGTTTTGTTAATGCCTGACAGGAGCCTGCCAATATTGGCTTCTTCATTGAATGTCGGAATAATTACGGATATATCCATGATAGTTTTGTTTGTTATTTTATTCGTTTCAGTCTATATTTGAGTATTGAAAACATCCCCACAACGGCATCTTTCCAGCAAATTTTCTTGCCTTCTTTGATGGACCTCGGATTGTAGTCTATGGGAACTTCCAGTAACCGGTATTTTTTCTTCAGGACTTTTGCGGTAATTTCCGCTTCCATTTCAAATCCATTAGAGGTGATATTAAGGTTCTTGAATACTTCCTTCTTAAACAACTTATAACACGTATAAGAATCCGTTATATGTTTCATAAACAGCAGTGATATAAAAAGCGATAGCAATTTGTTGCCAAGGTAGAACCTTAAATAGATTCTTTTGTTGTATTTCATGAACCTGGAACCGTAAACAACGTCAGCCCTGCCCTCGATTATCGGTTTCATTAACGCTGGGTACTGCCGGGGATTGTACTCCAGGTCAGCGTCCTGGATTATTACGAGGTCGCCTTTAATATGAGCCATTGCCGTTTTTATCGCCCCCCCCTTCCCGGTGTTCCTGTCGTGGAACAAAACTTTGATATTCTGCTTCCTTGACAACTCGTCCAGTATACTATGAGACGAATCAGTTGAAGCGTCGTCAACGATAATAATTTCCTTATCCACGTCAACGCTGCGTATGGTATTAATAACCTCCATTAGCGTTTTTTCTTCGTTGAAAACCGGGATTATGACGGATAGTTTCATTATATATATTCCTTTAACAGTTTTATTGCTGATTTCCTGCTCTTCACCTTGCCTTCTGCCTGTGATTCCCTGACTATGTTAAGAAGTTTGCCGATGCGCGGGCCTTCATTTATTCCGAAGTTTTTCATGATATCGTTACCGTTTAAGAGATATGGAGGATTGATTTTACTCTTTTTATAGTAATAGTGGTTTGCCATTTTATTCGTGAATTCCATTTGTTTTTTTAGTGGCAGGAATTTGTTAGGCCCTGCTATTTTACAGCATTTGTATGAATACCTGTCGGCAAGCGAAAGTAGAAGTATATCAATGCCTGCCTCGTCCGTGTCCCTGAAATACCTGAAAATAGCCCTGTCCGTAAGTTTTTTTGAAATACTGAGATTGGCGGGTCTCATGTGCTGCCCTATCAGTATTTCAGCCAGCCGGGCCTCCCTGTTGCTTGCCCTCAATCTTTTAAGTATACAGACAGCCATTCCCGCGCCTTTCTTTTCATGTCCATAAAACCTTACCCTGTCATGCTCATCAGTTGCGGTGGCAGGTTTGGCTATATCGTGAAAAAGTGAACAGAATTTTAAAATAACGGCTCTTTTAATCCCGCCTGCTATCTCACTCTCAAGGTGCCTGCGCAGGCGCGAAGAAGCCATTGGAAATATTGAATTGATATCATACATTATTTTTTCCAGAGATTCCAGCGTTTTAACCGAATGTTCCCATAAGCTGTTTATGTGATAATAATGGTCCCTTGCTTTTTTCATCAAAGATACTTCAGGTATAATATGTTCGAGCAGTCCATTGTCTGACATTCTATCTATCCATTTGCAGCTGTTGTCAACACTCAGTATCTTGAATAACTCATCCTTTATTCTTTCAGCTGAGGCATTCTTGATTAGTTTTACGTTTTCATGAATTATCTCTTCAGTACCGGTTTCAATCCTGCATTTTAAGGTTGCAGCAAAACGGTAGGCGCGCAGCAGCCTTAAGGAGTCATCGGCAAATATTCTTTCAGACACCTTCCTGATAATTTTATGCTCAATATCCCTTAATCCTTTTAAGGGATCTATCAGTGATTTATCGTTGAATCTTGGGGATGAGCTGTCAATGAGACGAGCAATAGCGTTTATGGTGAAATCCCTTGAATTCAGGTCATCTTCAATGTTTTTCCCCCTCATTAATGAAAAATCAATGGTAAACAACTTATTTCCGGACTTCTTCAAAACGCGGTAGATTTTATTTTCATTATCAAGTATGACGAAATTGCCTTGTACCAGGTGAGAATATTTCTTAGCCATGGACATGGCTCTGGTTGAAACGACAATATCAATGTCGTGCGTTTGCCTTTTCATTTTAATATCCCTGATGAAGCCGCCGACGGCGTAAGCCCGCACGTTTTCCTTTTTAAAAAGCCGGTAAATGTTCCTGAATATATATTTATTGCTTATAGTTCTCATAAAGGAAGCTCCGGTATTGAAGACAGGAGTTTTTCCGTATAGGGGTGTTCAGGATTGTTGTATACGGAGGAAGTTACCCCCTCTTCCACTATCTTTCCATTGCGCATTACCATGACCCGCTCACACACATGCCTGACGACATTTAAATCATGTGTTATGAGAAGGTACGATAAACCGTATTTGTCCTTCAAATCAGAAAGCAGGTTAAGAATCTGGGCCTGTATTGAAATGTCCAGGGAGGAAACGGGTTCATCGGCGATGATGAGTTCCGGATCCATCGCAAGCGCCCTGGCAATTCCGATACGCTGTCTTTGTCCCCCGCTGAACTGGTGGGGGTAATCATTAACGACATGGCCGGGAAGCCCGACCGTTTGCAGGAGTCTTTTAGTTGCTTGCATAACGTTTTCCTGAGCGTGTTTGTTATCCCCCGTCCTGTTATTCAGCCTTACGGCTTCGCCGATTATTGTCCCGACCGAGAGTTTTGGATTGAGGCTTGAAAACGGGTTCTGGAATATTATCTGTAACTTCAGCCCCAGGCGGCTTCTCTTCATAGTTGAAACATCCCGATCCTTAAAAAGAATGGTCCCTTGCGTCGGGTTCAAAAGGCCGACGAGCATCTTTCCGATTGTAGTCTTTCCCGAACCTGATTCTCCGACCAGTCCCAGTATTTCCCCCTTATTGATATGAAATGATACCCCGTCAACAGCCTTGATATTGCTGACGGAACGCTTAAAAATGCCGCGTTCAACGCCAAACCATTTTTTTAAGTTCCTGACTTCCAGTAATCTGTTATTTGAGTTCATTTGCAAGATAGCACCTTGATACGTGATTTTTGTTTAACGCAATAAATCCGGGTTCTTTGCCAGAGCATTTGTCAATCTTAAAGGAACATCTCGGGTTGAACTTACAGCCATCGGGCAGGTCGGTTAAATCGGGGACCTGGCCCGGGATGACCTTGAGCCGTTTATGCTCACCTGCTGCGGTTCCGCTCTTACCCGGGAGGGAATCAAGAAGACCTTTTGTGTAGGGATTGCCCGGGTTATGAAATAACTCATCCGTGGGCGCCTTCTCCATCACGGTCCCCGCGTAAAATATTATTACCCTGGAACAGAATTGGGCGATTATGCCGAGGTCGTGGCTGATAAGGATTATGGAAAGGCCGAGTTTTTTTTGAAGTTCCTTCAACAGGTCAAGGATATCTTTCTGGATGGTGACATCCAGGGCGGTCGTAGGTTCATCAGCTATAAGTATATCAGGGTTACATGAGAGGGCCATGGCAATCATGATTCTTTGCTGCATGCCCCCGCTTAACTGGTGCGGATAATAATCCATAATGAGTTCGGGGTTGGGCAGTTGAACGAGTTCAAGGAGTTTTATAACCCTGTTTCTCAGTTCAATATCGTTTCCCTTTGACTTGTTGCCGGCATTGTTGTGTATCCTGATTGCCTCAGTAATCTGTTCTCCCACCCTGAATACGGGGTTCAGCGAGTTAAACGGGTCCTGGAATATCATGGATATCCTGTTCCCTCTTATTTTCCTTAAATCGTCATCGGCAAGTTTAAGGATATCAATACGGGATGAATCCTTTTCTCTGAACAATATTTCCCCTGATGTGATTTTTCCCTCGGTTTCGGGAAGCAGCTTTAACACGGCATGAGCGAGTGTACTCTTACCGCATCCCGATTCACCCACAATTCCAAGTGTTTCCTTTTTGTCCAGTGTTAAGGAGATGTCCCTTAAGGCAGGAATTATCTTATTACTCTTCCTGTATTCAACCGAAAGGTTCTTAATTTCAAGTATAATGTTTGTCTTTTCCATTTTATTCATTCATCCTCGGGTCAAAAACGTCTCTCAAGCTTTCACCTAACAGGTTGTATGCAAGAACGGTTACTAAAATAGCAAGCCCGGGGAATAAAGAAACCCAACAGGCAAAACTTAGGTAAGGTTTTCCCGAAGCAAGTATGTTCCCCCAGGTTGGAGTCGGGGGTTGTACGCCGAGTCCCAGGAACGACAGGGCTGATTCAGTGAGGATTGCCCCTCCGATTCCGATTGTTGCGGAAACAAGTATGGGCACCATGACGTTCGGCAGAAGATGGACAAACATTATTCTTATATTGCTCAGCCCCATGACCTTTACTGCCTGCATGAATTCCCTTTCTTTGATGGAAAGGCATTCACCCCTTATCATTCTTGTTAATCCCGGCCACCCTGTAAGTCCTATTACCACCATTACGTTCCAGATACTCGGTTTAAGGAATGCGAGAACCATTAAAATAAGGAAAAAAGTAGGGATGCAGAGGAATACATCCACAAGTCTCATTATTATTGTATCCGCAAGACCGCCGAAATATCCCGATACCAGGCCAAGTATTATACCTATTAATATTGCAATACCCGTGGCAACGAACCCGATAAGCAGGGATATCCTTGTTCCGTAAATTATCCTTGAAAGAATATCCCTTCCCAAATCATCCGTCCCCAGCAGATGTTGAATTGTGGGAGGCTCCAGCCTGCGAGCCATGTCCAGGGTGGCAGGGTCATAGGGAGCTATCCAGGGCGCTGTAACGGCAATAATCACCAGAATGAATATGGTGACAGCTCCAATTATTGCCAGTTTATTTTTTTTGAATCTTGCAAGTAATATTTTCCACATAAACGGAGTTTCCCAGTCTTTCCTATTTATATCTTACCCGCGGGTCTATGTACGCATAGGTTAAATCCGCAAGCAGGTTTCCCGTAAGAGTAAGCGCCGTCGCGATGATGCTTACTCCAAGAATTACGGGATAATCCCGTGACATTATTGCCTCGTAAGCAAGCCTTCCGATACCCGGCCACGAAAAAATAGTTTCAAAAATTACACTGCCGCTTATTAAAGCCGGCAGCGATAAGCCGAGCAGTGTAACTATCGGTATTAAAACGTTACGCAGGGCATGTTTGTATATAACCGTATTTTCAGGCAGTCCTTTTGCCCTGGCGGTTCTAATATAATCCTGTCTTATGACTTCAAGCATGCTTGAGCGTGAATATCGCGAGAGGTAAGCCAGTCCGCCGAATGCTGATACGAATACAGGTAGAATCAGGTGACTGATAAGGTCCCATATTTTTCCGGCAGTTGACAGCATGTCATAGTTTACCGAACGCATGCCGGAAATCGGTAATATCCCGAGTATTATCCCAAACAACAGCATCATGAGCAAAGCGAGCCAGAACATGGGGATTGAAAAACCCAGGAACACAAAAACAGTCATACTCTTGTCGTAAAGCGTGTTCTGCCTTACCGCGGAACTTACGCCGATTACAAGCGCGAAGAAAAATATTAACCCGAGAGAAAGCACGTTCAGAAGGAGTGTCGGGGGGAGTCTTTCGGCAATTTTATTGATAACAGGCCTTCCGTCCTTAAACGAGTCCCCGAAGTTTAAAGTAACTATTCTTTTAAGCCAGTCCCAGTACTGCAGATAAAGGGGTTTGTCAAGGCCGTAAAGTGAGTACAGCCTTGCTTTTGCGTTGGCGTCAACATCAGGATTCATGGAAGTTACCATGTCAACCGGGCTCCCCGGGGCCAGGTGTATAATAGTGAACGTGAGTATGCTGATACCCAGTATCAAAGGTATCATGAAAAGCAGGCGTTTTATAAGATATTTAAGCATGATTTAGATTCCCGGCTTTACTTTTTTCCTTTTAACGCTTTCTTTAGTTTTTTTATTTCAATCCTGAGTTTTTTTGCTATATACTTAAGCGACCTCAAGTCATCGGCTTTCTTTACTTTTTCGCTCTTGGACAGGTTTTTCTTGTTCTTTAATCCTCTTATCTGTTCGTCAACCTTTTTTAATTTCTCTTCCCGGTCATACAGTATCTGCCGCGCGATTCCCTTTTTCTCTTCCTTGCGTCGTTTAAGTTCTGTCCTTTGCTTTATTTCCCTCGCTTTCCTTCTTTCTATCTGTTGTCTTTGGAATATTTTCCTCGCCTTTTTTCTTTCCTTTTCTGTTTTTAAAGATTCTATCCTTGCAAGTTCCCTCTTTCTTCCTTTCACATCCTCTTCTTCCTGCTGTCTAAGGCTGATTTCCCTGGATTTTTGTTCATCTAATGATTTTAACTCTTTTGCTCTTGCGGTCCTCCGTTGATTCTTTTCATTTTCATATTCACTTCTCTTCTGTTCCCTGATTTTGTCGGATTTAATAGCTTCAATGTTGGCAAGCTGTTTTTTCTCTTCTTTTAATTCGAGTTTCTTCTGACTCTGTAGTTCTTTCTGCTCGTTTTCCTCTTCCCTTTTCCTTCTTTCAACTTCTTTTTTTCTCTTTTTTTCTTCATTCCTCAGGTTAGCAACAATCCTTGCTTCTTCTGCATTAGCTTTTTTTATAAGTCTTTGTTCGGCAAGTCTTTTATCTTTTTTAAAACGTTCTCTTTCTTTATCAAGTTTGATTAAGTCATTCTTCCTTCTTTGTTCTTCTTTGCGAATAATATCCTTTTCACGCTTGATCTTTTTTTCTTCATTAGCTTGCTGTTTTCTCAGTTTTGCGGTAATCTTAGCTTTCTCGGCAGTTCTCTTTTTCTCAAGCATTCTTTCCTGCTTTAGTTCTGCCTGCTCAAGGCGCTTCTTCTCCATTTTCATCGCTATTTCTTCTTCGCGGGCCATCCTTCTATTTTCTTCTTCCACTTTCTTTTTTTGTTCAGCGGCAGCTTTTGCTGAC
>JAUXDE010000165.1 GCA_030618495.1 Clostridia bacterium | reverse complement strand
GCAGGTATTTAATAATTTCCGGGACATTGCTTGTAATTGCTGTGTTCTTTGCGGATATACTGCTGGGTAAAGGCAGGATTGTCATAGGCCCCAGGTCAATATTTCTGTGCGCTGTTTTCCTGTTTATTATAAGAGTCGGCTTTGCCCTTAAGAATAATAAAGCATCGTTCGATAAACTTTACGGGTACCTGCTTGCTGTTATAATCCTATTCCATGTGCTGAATGTTTTCCAGGTAATCCCTCCTGACACAATATCAGGCAGTGAACATATAAAGACAAGCGACTACGGTTTTCATTACTACCAGGGCATAACGGTAAATCACTTCCTTAAAAACCACGGAAAATCATGGGGGTATGACCCTTACTTCATGGCGGGCTATCCGATGGGTACCATATTTGATTTTAACAACAAAGCAAGCGAAATGTTCATGTACCTGTTTTCATTTATCCGGCCCGGGGTTGCATTCAACCTGTTCTTCTTCCTGTTCTACGCCTTACTTCCAGCTTTCATATACGGTTCCGCCAGAAACTTCGGAGGCACAAGGAAGGAAGGCATGCTTGCAGCGCTGCTTTCAGTGCTATTCTGGGCAGTTGACTCTTCCATGCGCTGGGCATATTTTTGCGGCATGTTTTCTTTCGCCATTACCTCATTTATGAGTGTCTACGTGTTCTCGTTGTTCTACAGGTACGTAAAGAACCCCTCTGTTGTTAACCTTGTCATCATGTTCATATCGGGAATATTGATGTTTTTTATTCCAAGCTCGGTTTTTGTGCTGATATTCCCGGTGGGGACATGTTTTATTGTGTTTCTGGCAAGAAAACAGTACAAACTGAATATTACCATTATCGCACTGGCGATTTCAGTAATTCTCGCCAGCAGTTTCTGGCTCATCCCGTTCTTCAGGTTTTATCACTACAAAATATCTTCGGCGCAGTTCCTGCTCGGCACACCGCTTACGCTTTTTCATGACCTGACATCCACTATTGGTTTCAGCCCGGGCACGTTTTTACGCAGGACTTTGTTTGTTCGATGGATTATCATATTTTTTGGTATTTACGGCTTGTACCTGTGGAAAAGAAACAATAAGACCCTGCGGTTTTATTCATTCACCGGACTGTCTGCCGGAATGTTCCTGCTGGCGTACTTCGGTTCGGTCCTGGGGTTTACCGCTGAACTGCAGCCGTACAGGTTCGTGCTGCCACTATCCTTCTTCCTTACCGTACCCGCTTCTGCGGCAATGATTGACGTATTCAGGGGATTTAAAAAAAATATTAACATCAGCATTGCCCTGCCCGTGATACTCCTGCTGTTTCTGCTGGTTCCGGTAACAGTTGATGCAATACTGCAGTTCTACGTTCATACCCCGGTGGTTTATGCGGGATTATCCAGTGATGAGGAAACAATACTTAAGTGGATAAAAAAGAATACCGATAGAAGCGGCAGGATAGCATATGAAGATAACGGTTCTCCCGTAAGTTTTATAAACAAGATAAAAAGGGAATTCATAGGGGGGCCTTACATGTACACGTTTATAAAACACAGTTTCGCGCAGTTCAAGGGCGTATTGATACCGGGACGCAACGACAGGCTGTTCGGCAAGGATATCAAAGAATTCACAATCGAAAAGATAAAGAAGTATTTTGATTACTATAACGTGAAGTGGGTAGTTGCCTGGTCGGATGATTCAAAGGAAATGTTTAACGGGTACCACCCCTACATAAAAAAGATGAAAGAAGTCCGAAATACTGCAATTTACAAGGTTGACAGAAAGGGTGATTATTTTCTCAAGGGTTCCGGTGCATTAACAGCTGATTATAACAGGATTGAAGTACGCAACGCAAAGGGGCCTGTAATTATCATGAAGTATCACTGGCTTGAAACGCTGAAAACCGAGCCTGAATTAAAAATTGAAGAATATAAGTTCCTGGACGATCCCGTTGGTTTCATTAAAGTCCATAACGGCGGAGTGGAGGATTTTACAGTTTATAATGCATATTAACAGGAAAAGTATTTATCTGATATTAACGGGCGTAATGGTTTTCCTTACAGCCATCATGTCCGACATTCTTCAGGGGAAGCAGTCTATCATTCTTGGCCCGAAAACAGTTGTCCTGCTTTTAATATCGGTAACCTTAATAATTACAGGTATTATCATCTCAAGGAAAGAACCGGGAAAATTCAAATCAACTCATAAGGTTATACTCCTGGTGTTGTTCCTATTTCACCTGCTTGGCGTCCTTCGCAGC
>JAUXDE010000109.1 GCA_030618495.1 Clostridia bacterium | reverse complement strand
TAATAGAAAATTCTATAAAGTTCAACGATAAAAAGAAAAAGAACATAAATGTATCGGCAGAGACGGGGAAGAATATAATAAAGATAGAAATCCGTGATAATGGACAGGGGATACCATCGGAGGAATATGAAAATATTTTCAAGAAGTTCTACCAGGTGGAGGAGTATTTCACGGGGCAGGTGGAAGGGGCCGGTCTTGGGCTTGCCTATGTAAAGGAAATAATTGAAGCTCACGAAGGTAAAATAGAGGTAAAAAGCAAAATAGGAAAGGGAAGTACGTTCACTATTATTCTTCCTGCGGGGAAAAGTAAAGGAAAAACAAAGGAAAAGGCAAAGGACAAAAATGAAAGATGATGAACTGAAACAAATTGTAAGTGATATATCTAAAGAGGGGGAATTTGCCGATATATATGTTGAGAACACGCAATCATCTCACATAAGATGCGAAGATAACAGGATAGAGGACGTTGTGTCCGGTTCGGAATGCGGCGCAGGCATGAGGATAATAAAAGGTGAAGAAATTCTGTACGGAAGCACCAGTGATGTTAATGGTTGCGGGGGGATAAAGGACATTGCGCGGGACCTATTGGGAAAAAAGTTAAATAATCCTGGCGGTAGCAGGATAAACTTCGCAGAAAAAATAAATGCCCGGGGAACCGGGATGCTGAAACTGCCCGGGAGTGTCCCTGTTGAGAAGAAGCTGGAAATTGTAAATAAGGCAAACAGTTCAGCAAGAGCCGTATCCGCAAGCATGATAAGGCAGGTGCTGGTGGTGTACGCTGATACCGTAAAGGATACAACCTTAATAAATTCAAAAGGGACTTTTGTTAATGAACAAAAGGTATATACCACTTTTATGGTGAGGGTTATTGCCGGTAAGGGCAATATTGTTCAAACGAGTTATGAAACGTTAGGGGGAATGGCGGGTTTTGAACTGTTTGATGAGAATAACGTTGGGGAGATTGCGCAAAAGGCTGCCTTCAGGGCGGTTAAAATGCTTGAAGCTAAAAGCGCCCCTACGGGGGAAATGATGGTTGTTCTCTCTTCGGAGGCCGGGGGAACCATGATTCATGAAGCTATCGGCCATAGCCTGGAAGCTGACGCCGTTCAGAAGGGTATTTCACCCGCTTATGCGGGTAAGCTCGGAAAGAAGGTTTCCTCGGAAATTATTTCGGTGGCTGATGATTCAACCTTGCCCGGCAGAAGGGGGTCCTTTATGTATGATGATGAAGGTAACCCATCGGAAAGAACCATTCTTGTGGAAAACGGTATTTTAAAAAATTATATGTATGATTATTTTACGGCGACCAGGGATAAAGTCAAATCCACGGCAAACGGCAGGCGCCAGTCCTACAGGCACGCGCCCATACCCCGGATGACCAATACACTCATTCTGCCCGGGAAAGATTCTCCCGGAGAAATAATTAAATCGGTAAAAAAAGGGCTTTTCGTGAAGAAGATGGGTGGGGGGCAGGTTGATACCGTAAACGGTAACTTCGTGTTTGATGTTTCGGAAAGTTACGAGATAAATAACGGTAAAAAAGGAGACTTGGTAAGGGGAGCGATACTGATAGGCAACGGCCCGGAAATACTGGAATCCATTGACATGGTAGGCAATGACCTGGGTTTTAATATAGGAACGTGCGGCAAGGACGGACAGGGTGTCCCGGTAGCAGATGCCCAGCCGACATTGAGGATACCCGTGATAACGGTGGGTGGGACAGGATAAGAGAACCTGATGCCTTAATGAAATTACAATAATCTGTTAAAATTAACCATGGTTTATTTAAGACGCATAAACAACAAGGAAGTTGTGATAAATGATGATTTGATTGAATCAATCGAATCGAAGCCGGATACCATTATTACAAAGTATAACGGCAATAAAATCGTTGTTAAGAGGTCAGTGAAGGAAGTGGTAGGAAAATAGTTGAGTACAGGAAAGAAAATAAACGAACTGAGCGAGGGTAAAATCAAGAAAATAATGGGGAATGAAGGGTGATGTCAGAAACACCACACTAAAGTAACGGAGAGGAACTATGGATATAACTATAATTATAGGCGCAATCAGTTGAGTTGGGCTGATATTAGTCGGTATCCTTTCAAGAGGCGGAACGCTACGGTTCATTTTAACCTCGGTTACGAGAAGGCAGAAAGATACCTGAGAGCTGTTCAATAATTAAGTGTTGTGTCAATGAAATTTCTTGTTGATTTCATGCTTGGACGTTTGTGCAAATGGCTCCGATTACTCGGTTACGATGCCGAATATTTTCTTCCCGGGAAAAAGAGCGACTTGATTTATAGAAGCCTGAAGGAAGGCAGGATAATACTTACCAGGGACACGAAGATAAGCAAGAAGAAAGCAATAAAGAGAATACTGATTAAGAGTGATTATATTGAAGAACAAATGGGTCAGTTGTTCAGAGAGCTGGACCTGCAGATTGAATACAAGAAGGTGTTCACGAGGTGCCTTGTCTGCAACATGGAAATAAAGCCCATTGAAAAGGAAAAGGCAAGGGGCAGGGTGCCGAGTTATGTATTCCAGACACAGGAAAATTTCTATATTTGCGCTAACTGTGACAGGGTGTACTGGAAGGGAACTCACTGGGGACTCGTGAAGGAGTGGCTGGCGCGTTATAAGCAAAAATCATAAAGCATGTAAGGAATTTAAATGCCAAAAAACAAGCAGCCGGACGATTTTTCCAAAGCGAGAAACTACGCTTTCCGGCTATTGGCACGAAGCCAGAAGACAGCGGGTGAAGTAACAAGACGGCTGTTGAATAAGGGGTTCGGGGTTAAAACGGTGGATGAGGTCGTAGGGGGATTGAAAAGCCAGAACTACATCAATGACATGGAATGCGCGATGGATTATATTGAGAGCAGGTTGTCTGCCGGCATGGGCCGGGGAGCCATAAGGCATGGACTTAAAGGGAAGGGATTCAGCGAGGAAGAAGCGCCGGGATATATTGAAGAATACTATAAGAACCGCCGTGTGGATGAAAACGAACTGGCGCGCGCAGCCATTAGTAAGAAGTTTGCGAATTATAACGGGCAGGATAAAAGGAAGTTATGTCTGAAGATAAAGACGTTTCTTGCGGGCAGGGGTTTTTTGGATGAAACCATATCGGGTATCATTGAGGAGCAGATGAACAAATGAAATTACTTCTTCACATATGCTGCGCCAACTGCGCCTGTTATCCGCTTAAGGTGTTGAAGGAAAAGGACATTCAGGTAACCGGGTTATGGTACAATCCCAACATCCATCCCTGTGAGGAACACACCAAAAGGCTTATGACGATGGGGTATTATGCGGACAGGGTCAAGCTGCCGGTTATATATAGGGAAAAGTACGGGCTGGAATCATGGCTTGAGAAAATAGGCCGAACAACACAGCCAGGGCAGGAGCGTTGCGGGATATGTTACAGCATGCGTATCGGTGAGGCGGCAAGAATTGCCGGGGAAAAGGGGTTTGATTCCTTTACGACGACCCTGTTGTACAGCAAGAGGCAGAACAAGCAGTTGATAGAAAGCATATGCGATGAGATGGCGGGTAGATACGGGATTAAGTTCTATCGCGGGGAATTTGACCTGGGCTGGAAGGAGGGTATTGACATGTCAAAGAGCATGGGATTGTACAGGCAGAATTACTGCGGCTGTATTTTCAGCGAGAAGGAGCGGTATGAAAAGAAGAATAAATAGGACGATAACCTACATAATGGCGGTGTTTGTTTTATTTTTTACGGCAGTTTCATTATTGTCGGGCGAAAACGTTGTTTCCCCGCGAAAGACCATACGGATTGGTATAATTGAAAATGCCGGCAGCGTTAATATCAGTTGTGAAGGTGGATTCAGCGTACGTGATGAAAAGAACAACAGGGAAATGAAGCTGGACAGCAGGAAAGTATATCTTGTTTCCGCCCGGGCAGGCGGTATAGGGATTAATAATAAAATCCTGGGGGGCAGTATCAGGATATATTCCCTGAATGATAAAAACAGGCTCAGGGTTAACGGAAGAAAATACAGGGGAGATTTAAGGATAGCGCTGAAAAGAGGTAAAAAACTGACCGTAATCAACAAGCTGGGGCTTGAGGAATATTTATACGGGGTGCTTCCCAGGGAAATATCACCTGAATGGCCGGTAGAGGCGATGAAAACGCAGGCGGTTGTTTCACGCACCTATGCCGCCAGAAACATGGGGAAGCATAATAGTAAGGGGTATGATTTATCGGCAACGGTTTTCTGCCAGGTTTACGGGGGGCTGCAGTGCGAGGACGAGAGGTCAAATAAGGCGGTGGATGCCACGGAAGGCGAGGTTATTTACTATAAAGGCGAATTGATATCCGCGGTATTCCACAGTACGTGCGGCGGGTTCACGGAAAAGTCGTCAAATGTGTGGGAAACAAATAGTTCCCCCGGGTACCTGAAATGCGTACGTTGCCCTTACTGCAGAAAATCACCCCGGTACAGCTGGAAGAAAACCATAAAAAAAGAAACCATAAGAAAAAAACTGAACAAGAGCGGGTACAAAGTGGGCAGGATTCATAAAATAAAAGTAGCCGGCAGGGCATCGTTTTCAAAAAGGGCAATAAATATCAATGTCTATCATGATGCGGGCAAACTAAGCATTCCGTCCAATAAGTTCAGGATAGCTGTCGGTGCGGACATCGTAAAAAGCACAATGGTGAAACTAAAGAACTACCCGGATGAAATAAAGTATGTCGGAAGGGGATGGGGGCACGGCGTCGGTCTGTGCCAGTGGGGCGCGAAGGGAATGGCTGAGAGAGGTTACAAATACCTTAAAATCATCAGGAAGTATTTCCCGGGCACAAAAATCAATAAATGAGTTAATGTAGTGTTACTAACATAGCTTTACATATGAAGGGCAGGTTTTGAGACGGATTCAAGGAAAGACGACGAAAGCATATCGAGAATATGGTGAGGAGAAAAAACGCAGAATACGTCCAAATGATGCCCTTCCCGAAGGGCTGTCGTCTTTTGTCCATCGGCGGCGTCACTCTTCGTTCCTTGACGCTGAAACAAAATACTTCCAGCATCTGTAAAGATATGTTAGTAACACTACACTAGAGAAGAAAGGAAATGGAATGGATAAATATAAGTGCAAGGTCTGCGGATACGTTTACGACCCGGAGAAGGGTGACCCTGATTCAGGAGTAAATCCCGGGACGCCATTTGAAAAACTGCCCGATAACTGGGTATGCCCCGTATGCGGAGCGGCAAAGGATCAGTTCTCTGTAATATAAATTCCCGTTATTTTTGCTAGGGGATTTTGAGCCGCGCCGAAGCAACGAGAGGTGAGCATACCGGGTGTATGTAAGCCGAGCGTAAAAAAATAGGGACAGACACCTATTTCAATTGACATTATATAAATAATAGGTGTCTGTCC
>JAUXDE010000025.1 GCA_030618495.1 Clostridia bacterium | reverse complement strand
CCCGTTATCTCCACGTGGTCTCCGGGCATCACCATCTCCCTGCCCTTCGGCAGGTTCAACGTACCCGTCACGTCTGTCGTCCTGAAGTAAAACTGCGGCCTGTAACCGGTGAAGAACGGCGTGTGCCTCCCGCCTTCCTCCTTCGTCAATACGTATATCTGTCCCTTGAACTTCGTGTGCGGCGTTATCGACTTCGGCTTCGCAACAACCTGCCCGCGTTCTATCCCCGTCTTGTCTATCCCCCTTAAAAGCAGCCCTACGTTGTCACCGGCCAGCCCCTCTTCCAGTTCCTTCCTGAACATCTCTATTCCCGTTACCACGGTCTTCCTCGTGTCCTTTATCCCCACTATCTCAACTTCTTCGTTTATCTTTACCTTGCCGCACTCAACCCTGCCCGTTGCCACAGTGCCCCTGCCCGTGATGCTGAATACGTCTTCAACGCTCATCAGGAACGGCTTGTCTATTTCCCTCTTGGGCTCAGGTATGAAATCATCCACCGCCTTCAGAAGCTCTTCCACCGGCTTGAAATCACCCGTCTCAAGCATCTTCGTCGCGCTGCCCCTTATTATCGGCGTCTTGTCTCCAGGGAACTCGTACTTCGTAAGCAACTCCCTTATCTCAAGTTCCACCAGTTCCAGAAGTTCAGGGTCGTCAACCTGGTCCGTCTTGTTCAGAAAAACTACTATCGCCGGCACGTTCACCTGCTTGGCCAGAAGTATATGTTCCCTCGTCTGCGGCATCGGGCCGTCCGCCGCCGAAACCACCAGCACCGCCCCGTCCATCTGCGCCGCCCCGGTTATCATGTTCTTTATGTAATCCGCATGTCCCGGACAGTCTATATGCGCGTAGTGCCTTTTTTGGGTCTCGTACTCCAGGTGCGCTATCGCTATGGTCACTCCTCTTTCTTTCTCCTCGGGAGCATTATCTATATCGTCAACACCTTTCGCCTGCGCCAGTTTGTGCTTGGCCTGACAGCTCAGTATCGCCGCGCACAGCGTCGTCTTGCCGTGATCAACGTGCCCGATTGTCCCTACGTTTACATGCGGTTTAGACCTAATGAATTTTTCCTTTGCCATTCTTTTTCCCTCCTTTTTAACTTTCACCCGTCAGAATCTTATCCTGCATACTTCGCGGAAGCTGCTCATGATGAAATGGTTCCATATTATAGGATGCCCTGCCCTGCGTAAGCGACCTCATGGCCGTTGCATAACCAAACATTTCAGCAAGGGGCACCGTCCCTTTAACAATGTGGACTTTTCCCTTGTCCTCTATACCCAGGACCTTGCCCCTGCGGCTATTGAAATCCCCCAGTATATCACCCATGTATTCCTGCGGAACTGAAATTTCCACTTTCATTATTGGTTCAAGCAATACCGGATTCGCTCTCCTTACTCCCTCTTGTAAAGCTATTGAACCCGCTGCCTTAAAAGCTACATCCGAAGAATCAACTTCATGGTAACTGCCGTCAAGCAGTGTAACCCTGACATCAACGATCCTGTATCCCGCTAAAACACCTGAATCCATTGCTCCTTCGACCCCATTCTTTATGGAAGAAATATATTCTCTCGGAATCCTTCCCTCCCTGATCTTGTTTACGAACTCAAATCCTTCACCCAGCCCGGTAGGTTCTATTTTCAAGACAACATGGCCGTATTGTCCGCGGCCTCCCGTTTGTTTTACGTACTTCTTTTCGGATTCCACCGGCTTGGTAATGGTCTCCCTGTAAGAAATATGGGGACTGCCAACCTTCGCTTGTACCCCAAACTCTCTCATAACCCTGTTAAAAAGGACTTCAAGATGCAGTTCTCCCATGCCGGAAATTATTCTCTGCCCTGTTTCATCGTTTACCCTTACCCGAAAACTCGGGTCTTCATCAGCTAATTTTGTCAGCGCTTCGGTCAATTTCTCATTGTCGACCTTCGTCTTTGGCTCTATCGCCTGGAATATAACCGGTTCCGGAAAATTAATAGACTCGAGAGCTATCTGCTTGTCCAAATGACACAAAGTGTCACCGGAAAAAGTGTTTTTCAGCCCTACAACCGCTCCGATATCTCCCGCTTCAATACATGGGATTTCCTCTCTTTGATTCGCATGCATTTTAAGAATCCTGTCCACTCTTTCCTTCTTGCCGCTTTTTGTATTATAAATGAATGTTCCTTTTTTCACTTTTCCCGAATAAACACGTACAAAAGTTAATCTTCCTACAAATTTATCCACCATCGTTTTGAAGGCAAGGGCAACGAAAGGCCCATCGACATCCGTTTTCACTTCAATGCTCTGGTCATTGCGTAAATCATTGGCTTCAATCGCAGGTTTTTCAAGCGGATTGGGCAAATAATCAACCACGGCATCCATCAATAACTGTACCCCTATGTTCTTCAATGCAGAACCGCAGAACACGGGCACTACCTGCAAATCAATAGTTGCTTTCTTAACGGACATGATTATGTCTTCTTCGGGAATCTCCTGTCCGTGAACGTACTTTTCCATTATATCCATATCAGTATTCGCAAGAGCTTCTATGAGGTGCTCCCGGTATTCTTCCGATACCTTTTTAAAATCTTCGGGTATTTCCGTTTCTTCATAACTTCTGTCCAGATCGTTCTTCTTGAAGATATATGCCTTCATCCTGACTATGTCCACCATTCCCCTGAAATCTTCCTCTGCCCCCATGGGAATCTGCATTACCAGGGGATTGGCATCAAGCTTGTCTTTCATGTCCTTAATAACATTAAAAAAATCAGCGCCTATTCTATCCAATTTATTTACAAAAGTCAAGCGCGGAACTCCATGTCCGTCAGCCTGATGCCATACAGTCTCAGACTGCGGTTGAATTCCCCCCACCCCGCACAGGACAACGACACATCCGTCCAGAACTCTTAAAGAACGTTCAACTTCGGCGGTAAAATCCACATGTCCGGGAGTATCTATGATATTTATTTGTGAACTACCCCAGTGACAGGTAGTTGCCGCTGAAGTAATGGTTATCCCTCTTTCCTGCTCCTGCTCCATCCAATCCATGGTTGCCGTTCCATCATGAACCTCGCCCATTTTATAGATTTTCCCGGTGTAATAGAGTATCCTCTCGGTAACCGTTGTCTTGCCCGCATCTATATGAGCGATTATCCCGATGTTCCTTATATCTTTTAAACTGTAGTCTGTCTTATTCATCATATCCCGCGCTAAATTCATCTTCATTGTTCAATGCTTTCATTCCTTCTGTTTTTATTTGCGATCCTTTTCTTGTTTTACTTCTCACTACCAGCGGTAATGGGCAAAGGCGCGATTTGCTTCTGCCATTTTGTGTGTATCTTCCCTTTTCTTAACCGATGCCCCCTCGTTTTTTGCAGCAGCAATAAATTCTTCTGCCAATTTCTGATACATCGCTTTACCCTTGCGCGCCCTTGAAAATCCTATCATCCAGCGCATTGCAAGATCTATGCTCCTGCCCTGCCTTACCTCCACGGGAACCTGATATGTCGCTCCCCCCACCCTTCTCGCCCTCACCTCAAGTATCGGTTTCACGTTTTTCATGGCATCGTTGAATATTTCAATGGGGGTTTTTTTTATCTTTTTTGAAGCTTCACCCAGCGCATTGTAAAGAATCCTGCTGGCCGTGCTCTTCTTGCCCTTGAGCATTAATTTATTTATGAACATCTGTACTTCAACACTGTTATATTCGATATCCGGATCTATTTTTCTTGATTGTATTTTTCTTGCTTTTCTTGACATGGTTTTTAGCTCCCCTTATTCTGCTTTTGCCGGCGCTGATTTTGCCGGCGCTGATTTTGCCGGCCCTGCTTTTGCTTTCTTCGTACCATACTTTGAACGACTTTGATTCCTGTTTTCCGTGCCTGCCGTATCAAGAATTCCCCTAACGATATGATACCGCACTCCGGGGAGATCCTTGACCCTGCCGCCCCTGATTAAAACTATCGAATGCTCCTGCAGGTTATGGCCTATCCCTGGTATATATGCAGTTACTTCCATTCCATTGACCAATTTCACCCTTGCCACCTTACGTAAAGCCGAATTAGGCTTTTTAGGCGTAGTAGTATAAACCCTTGTGCAAACCCCCCTCTTGAAAGGCGAACCGGCCAGAGCAGGTCTCTTGTTTTTCTTTTTAAGTCTTATCCTGCCCTGTTTTATTAATTGATTTACAGTAGGCATGTCATTTTCCTTCTTTCTGATAACCCTTCATCCCGGTACCCGCCGGAATAAGTCTTCCTATAATAACGTTTTCCTTTAATCCCATGAGATTATCAACGTTACCGGATATGCTCGTCTGTGTTAGTATCCTTGTTGTTTCCTGGAAACTTGCCGCCGAAATAAAACTGTCACTGAATAATGCTGCCTTGGTAATGCCAAGCAGGATAGGCCTATACTTCACAGCATTACCTTTTTTGGCTGATATTTTATCATTCTCAATCAGTACCTTCCATTTCTTCACCTGTTCACCCGGCAGGAAATTACCATCTCCACTTTCTTCAATTCGCACGTTGGACAGCATCTGTCTTATAATGGTTTCTATGTGCTTATCATTTATCTTCACACCCTGCAGCCTGTACACTTCCTGAATCTCATTAAGCAAATATTCTTGAACATCATGGGCGCCTTTTATACGCAGAATATCATGTGGGTTTACCGGCCCGTCAGTTAACGGCGAAGCTTCTCTCACATTGTCACCCTCATAAACCACGAGATGCCTGTCTGCCGGTATTTTGTATTCCCTGCTCATACCAATATCATTTTCTACGGTTAACTTGATCTCCCCTTTCAAAGTCCTTCCTAACTTTACCTTCCCTTCAATTTCAGAAATCAACGCGCTCCTTTTTGGATTACGAGCTTCAAACAACTCGGAAATTCTCGGCAAACCACCCGTGATATCACGTGGCTTACTGATATCCTGGGGAATCTTGGCAAGTAAATCACCCGCCTCAACATGATCACCGCTTTTTACATTTAATCTTGTATCCACAGGCAGTGGATAATCTATCAGTTTCTTCTTACTTCTGCCCATTATGCTGATTTCCGGTCTTAGCTTGCCGGAACGGTCAGGAATAATAATCCTGTCAGTCATTCCCGTAGAACGGTTGACTTCCTCCTGCAGTGTAATATCCCTGGAAATCCCGTTCAGTTCAACCTTACCCTTGAACTCAGAAATTATTGGCATGGAATAGGGATCCCATTCAGCGAGCAACTGCCCTTTCTTTGTCTTGGTGTTTTCCTTAACAAGTATCCTTGCGCCATAAGGAATAGTCATATATATATTTTTGGATGCCTCTTTTTTAGCCTTTATTCCCACCTCACCATTCCTGCTAATCATTATATTCCTGTTATTTCTGTCAACCACCGTTTTTATATTATGAAACTTGATGAGACCGTCATCCTTTGAGCGAATCTCTGACTTTGCCACTTCCCTACTGGCAGAACCACCGATATGGAAGGTTCTTAATGTCAACTGTGTACCTGGTTCACCTATTGACTGGGCTGCAATTATTCCCACAGCCAGGCCTATTTCCGCAAATTTACCGGTTGAGAGATCCTTGCCGTAGCATTTGGAACACACGCCATGAGCGGCTTCACAAGTCAAAACAGAACGTATTTTGATAAATTCGATATCAGCCTCTTTTATCTTTTTCGTATGCTCATCCGTAACCACCTCTCCCACATTGACTATAACCTTATCGGTTAAAGGATTTGTGATCCTGTCAACAGTGAACCGCCCGACAATACGCTCCGAAAGCGATTCTATAGTCTCTTCGCCTTCTTTTAATTCGCTTATACGTATCCCGTTTATGGTCCCGCAGTCCTCTATGGTTACAACCACATCATGTGATACATCAATAAGCCTGCGGGTGAGATAACCGGCATCGGCGGTTTTTAAAGCTGTATCCGCAAGCCCTTTTCTTCCCCCGTGAGTGGAAATATAATACTCCAGAACTGTCAAACCTTCACGGAAATTGGATTCTATCGGAGACTCAATGATTTCTCCCACCTGCCCGGTTATTTTCTTCTGGGGCCTGGCCATAAGTCCTCTCATCCCGGCGAGCTGCCTTATTTGCTGTTTTGAACCCCGGGCTCCTGATTCTGACATGATGTAAATGGAGTTGAAATCAGGAACACCTTCCTCGTGGGGTTGAGCTTCCTGCTTTTTCAATTCGTTTATCATAAGACCCGCTATCTGTTCCGTCACATGAGTCCATATATCTATAATAGCATGATATCTCTCCGTAAAAGTTATCAGTCCCTGTTTATAGGCGGACTCGATTTTTTTCACTTTTTCATAGGATTTTTTTATCAATTCTCCCTTTACCGCTGGTGTTTTCATGTCTTCAATAGACATTGATATTCCCGAAATCGTTGCATACTTGAACCCGATTTTTTTTACATCATCAAGAAATGTTACGGTTTTATTACTGCCCAGCTTGTTGTAACACAACATAACTATGCCGCTCAAAACCTTCTTATCAATCACCTGGTTGAAAAAGCCAAGTCCTTCCGGTACCACCTCGTTAAGAATAACCCTGCCCACGGTGGTATAATCTTTCCACCCGTCAATGTTTATGAAATCTTCCCTTTTCCATCCATCACTTTCCCTTAGCTTATTAATGCCGCGGACTTTCACCCTGGCGTGTAAATCAACCTCGTTTTCCTGTTCAGCAACTATAACCTCATCAATATTGGAGAATATTTTACCTTCCCCCCTGACCCCCTTCTTCTCCTTCGTTAAATAACAACAACCGAGAATCATATCCTGGGAGGGAGTAATTATTGGATGCCCATTTGCAGCATTCAAAATGTTAGTCGTTGCCATCATTAACAATCTGGCTTCAAGACATGCCTGCACAGTCAGCGGTACATGGACAGCCATCTGATCACCGTCAAAATCAGCGTTGAAGGCCGTGCATACCAGGGGATGCAGCTGGATAGCCTTTCCTTCCACAAGTATAGGTTGAAAAGCCTGGATTCCAAGTCGATGAAGTGTGGGAGCGCGGTTTAGCATAACAGGCCTGGATGAAATAATATTTTCAAGAATATCGTACACCTGTGGAGTTTGCTTTTCAAGCTCTCTTTTTGCGCTTTTCAGCGTGGAGGCTATACCCTGGTGCAGGAGTTCCCTCAGAATGAACGGTTTAAATAATTCAAGCGCCATCTCTTTAGGTAAACCACACTGGTCAAGCTTGAGATTTGGACCAACTACTATAACGGAACGACCTGAATAGTCAACTCTTTTCCCTAACAGGTTCTGTCTGAATCTTCCCTGCTTCCCCTTAAGTATATCCGAAAAAGATTTCAATGGACGGTTCCCCGGGCCATTGACGGTCTTTCCCCTGGCGCCATTTTCAAATAACGCATCTATTGCCTCCTGGAGCAGGCGCTTTTCACTGTTAATCATAACCGCCGGAGCTTTGAGATTTTGAATATGCTTCAAGCGATTGTTCCTGTTTATAATTCTGCGGTATAAATCATTAAGATCCGACGAGGCAAACCTGCCCCCCTCTAACGGAACAAGCGGCCGTAAATCAGCGGGTATCACCTGGATACAGTCAAGCACCATGTTTTCGGGCTTGACGTTGGATTTTGTGAAACCATCCATTATTCGCAGGTGTTTCACAAGGCGAATCTGGGTTGTTTGTGAAGTTTCCTTTTTAATTTTGCTCTTGGTATCAGCATATAGTTTGGGAATATCAACGTTCTTTAATAATGTCTTAATTGCCCCGGCGCCTATTTCCGCCTGGAACCTGTTACCGTATTCTCTGCGGCACCTTTGATACTCCTCTTCACTGAGCAATTGATTCTTTTTAAGCTGTGTATCTTTCCCCGGATCGATTACAACGTAACTGGCATAATAAATGATTTTCTCCAGGTCTGCAGGTTTCATGCTCAGAAGAAGCCCTATTCTTGACGGGGGTTTTTTAAGGTACCATATATGCGTAACCGGCACAGCCAACTCTATATGCCCCATCCTTTCTCTTCTAACGCTTGCTTCCGTAACTTCAACGCCGCAACGGTCGCAGACAACGTTTTTATTTTTCACCCACTTATACTTTCCGCAGTTGCACTCAAAATCTTTGACCGGCCCGAATATCCTTTCACAGAACAACCCGTCCCATTCCGGTTTGAAAGTTCTGTAATTTATTGTTTCCGGTTTCTTGACTTCTCCGTAGGACTGACCCCTTATTTGAGAAGATGAAGCAAGAGTTATCCTTATCTTACTGAAACTACTAAAATCCTGCGCCTTACGCACACGAGATTTTTTTGCTTTTTTAGACAATTTATTCTTCCTCCATTGTGAATCCGTCTTTTCTATTTCAACAACTCTATGTTTAAACAAAGAGCCTGCAATTCCTTTATAAGAACCTTAAAGGATTCCGGAACTCCACCCGTTTCAAGCGGTTCGCCTTTTACGATTTTTTCATACATCTTTGTTCGTCCTGCAACGTCATCGCTTTTCATCGTCAGGAATTCCTGAAGAGCATAAGACGCGCCGTAACCCTCCATTGCCCAAACTTCCATTTCACCAAACCTCTGCCCGCCGAACTGAGCTTTCCCGCCCAGGGGCTGTCTCGTAATCAACGAATATGGCCCTATGGAACGAGCATGCATTTTATCCTCTACCATATGAGCCAGTTTCATTACATATATATAGCCAACGGTTACCTGAGACTTCATCGGTTCTCCGTTGCGGCCGTCAATTAGCACTGTCTTACTGTTCTCAGGCAGCTTTGCCTTCTTCATTTCACCCCTAATATCCGCCTCGTCAGCCCCGTCAAATATCGGACAAACCATCTTTGTATTAAGAGCACTGGCTGCCCACCCAAGTTCCGTCTCAAGAATCTGTCCTACATTCATTCTTGAAGGAACTGACAGCGGGTTAAGAATAATATCAACCGGGGTACCGTTCGGTAAATGCGGCATATCCTCCTCGGGCAAAATTCTTGAAACAACGCCCTTGTTTCCATGTCGGCCGGACAACTTATCGCCAACTGCAACTTTTCTCTTCGTTACAACGAATACCTTAACCAGCCTGTTAACCGTTACAGGCAAATCGTCGCCATGTTTTAGTACTTCCAGGTCTTTCTTCTTTTTATCTTTAATCTCGTCAATTCGGGCTTCAACCACTTTCTCAATGCCTTGTTTTTCTTTTTTGGAACTTGCTATCTGAAGCTGGCTTTTCTTTTCTTTCCTTATATCATCAATGATTTTGCCGTATTTTTCACTAACTCTGCGCCTCGCTGCTTCATCCGCCGCCTTATTAGCCTTTCCCCTGCGTGTAAATACCTGAACCTTCAACACCCTTCCTTCCACACCGGGTGGAACGCGAAGCGACGCATCCTGCACCTCTTCCGCCTTCTTACCAAAAATAACCTTAAGCAGTCTTTCTTCGGGAGTAGCGCGGCTTTCTCCCTTTGGCGTTACCTTACCAACCATGATATCACCCGACTTCACATTAGCGCCAACATGAATTATGCCACTGTTATTAAGATTCCTCAAGGCATCTTCACCAACGTTTGGGATGTCACGGGTGATTTCCTCCGAGCCTATTGCCAGGTCGCGGGCATCAACCTGAAATTCCTGTATGTGCAGCGAAGTAAAAACGTCCTCCTTGACAAGCCTTTCACTTATTACTATCGCATCTTCAAAGTTATACCCGTCCCATGAAAGAAAAGCCACCAGGAGATTTTTACCAAGGGCCAGCTCTCCTTCATCTGTAGCAGCTCCATCAGCAATCACCTGCCCTTTGCTCACGCGATCCTCTTCTTTTACAATGGGGATCTGATTCATGCATGTATCCTGATTTGAACGATCGTATTTCCTTAAATTATATATATCAACATCTGAATCCTTGCCGGAATCATCATTCCAGACTATTATCTTATCAGCAGTAACTACTTTTACCACTCCGCTTTCACGGGCAGTAATTACTACCCTTGAATCACGCGCAATAGTTTTCTCTATGCCTGTCATAACAAAAGGCGCTTCCGTAATTAACAATGGAACTGCCTGCCTCTGCATATTGGAACCCATCAGGGCGCGGTTTGCGTCATCATGTTCAAGGAAAGGAATCAAGCCCGCAGAAGGACCGACAAGTTGTTTCGGTGAAACGTCCATATAATTAATTTCCTTGACATTAACATTAGAGAAGTCTCCACGACAGCGGGTAATAACACTATCCACCTTAAATTTTCCATTTGCATCAATCGGCGCATCCGCCTGGGCAATCACACATTCATCCTCCATGTCAGCGGTCAAATAATTAATTTCATTAGTCACACGCCCATTAATCACTTTCCTGTAAGGTGTTTCTATTAAACCATATTTGTTTATTTTTGAATAAAGCGAGAGGGTTACAATCAACCCGATATTAGGTCCTTCGGGAGTTTCTATCGGGCATATACGCCCATAATGAGAATAATGAACATCACGAACTTTAAATCCGGCCCGTTTCCGGTTCAGCCCTCCGGGTCCCAGCGCCGACAGCCTGCGTTTATGCGTGAGTTCTGATAACGGATTTGTCTGGTCCATGAATTGCGATAATTGACTGGTACCGAAAAATTTTCGTATGACCCCTACAACAGGCGCCGTATTCAATATATCCCGGGGAGTAACGGTTTCAGCGTTCTGCATATTCATTTTCTCCCTGGTCAACCTTGCCATATGAGATAACCCTATACGGATCTGGTTCTCAAGTAATTCTCCGACAGACCGGACACGGCGGTTACCCAGGTGATCAATATCATCAATACTGTAACCTGGCAGGCCACTGTTCAGGCCTATAAGGTAAATCATCGTTGCAACGATATCCTGAGATGATAAAGTGTGATGTTTAAGCGGGGGAGCTTCAATATTTTTGCCCCCCTTATCCTTCACATAGTAATCGGAATCCTTTATGGTGGACTGTACGGAACCGGACATTTTTTTCATCATTTCAAATACCGGTTTTAATTTCTTGTTAATCTTATACCTTCCGACATCACACAAATCGTACCTGCGTATTGTCTTGAATAATAACGTATCAAAGAAATCTTTGGCGGATTTTTCATCAATATATTCCTGCGTGCGCAGCCTTTTAAAAACATCCATAATCGCCTGGGATTTTGATTTCACGTTGTCTTTCTTTAAAGTCAAATGAATCGTAACATCCTTGGCCCCGGGGTCCATGTCCAGCACTGTCAATTCTTTGATTTTATTCTTCTTTAACTTTACCAGCACCGCTTCATTAATTTCTTCGTTCGCCTCAACAAGCACTTCCCCTGCTCCCTTGATTACAATATCTTTTCCAACAACTTTGCCCATAAGCTTGGCATTGGCCTGCTTGGTGGTTCCCACGGGCATTATTTTCATCTTGTAAAATATGCTTAATATCTTTTCATTCGTTTCAATTCCTATTGCCTTTAATAATTCAGTTGCGATAATCTTTCTTTTCTTATCAATTTTAACGTACAGAATATTATTTGTATCAAATTCAAACTCTATCCATGACCCTCTGTATGGAATCATCCTTGCAATATAAAGTTTTTTCCCGTAAGCGGAAATCTTCACTTTCTCAGTCCCCAGTTCCATGTCTTCTTCGAAAACCACACTTGGCGAACGGTGCAACTGATTCACTATTACTCTCTCTGCGCCGTTAATAATAAAAGTTCCGGAAAGAGTCATGCAGGGAAGGTTGCACAGATAAACTTCCTGTTCCTTCAAGGTTGGATTTTTCTTGCCTTCCTCCTTAACGGTAAGCCTTGTTTTTATCCGGAGAGGCATGGAATAAGTAGTATCTTTCTCTATGGACTCTTCCGGCGTATACTTGGATTCTTCAATGGTGTAATCCAGGAAATCAAGCTTGAGCGCCCCATCAATGTTAATTATGGGAAAAACATCAAGAAACGCTGCCTGCAGCCCCTGCCATTTCCTTTTTTCTTTAGGAGTGTCTTGCTGAAGAAAAACATCAAAAGAAGCTTTTTGCACTTCAATTAAGTTCGGTATATTAAGAACTTCTAATATACTGGAAAAATTTTTTTTACGCATATACTCTCCCCAAGACTTTTTTGCGTATAAATTCCCTGCTAAAGGAAATTAACCTTTATAAAATTGCTTTATTTGCTTTATTATAAACAATAATAATAAAATGACGCGAGCAGGGAGTATATCAAATAAGGAAAATCCTGTCAAGTAAAAAAAGAAAAAATATTTTATGTGGCGTTATTACCAGCAAGAAAAGAATGTTATTGGATTACCATTACAAAGATAAGCAAGACCGCTATGCTTACTACGCCCACTATGATAGGATTTACGATACTCTTCTTTCCTGAAACTTTTTTTCCTTTCCAGGAAATCCCCTGATTGAGGTTATGGGGCTTTGCAGGTCATGAGTTATCAAACTAATGAAATCCTCCTTCGTTTTTTCAATTTCTTTTTCAAGGGTAATGTCATGGAGAACGGTAACAACCCCCAAATCCTTACCCTTCTCCGTAACAACGGCATCGGTTTTACTCTTAATAATTCTGCCTGCCGCCTCGTGGGAAAAATCCAACTCCTTTATAAGTGTTTCATTCCTTTTTTCGGTAATTTCCTTAAGGCTGGCCAGAATACTTTCATCTTTTATATAATCAAAGATGAATTTATCTTCAATATTGGTTTCCTTTATATTCATCATCTCCCGCGCCGGTTTGTTTAACAGCATTATTCTTCCGGAGAAATCAGTCATTATCAACCCATCGGAAATACTGTAAATCACTGCTGACGTCTTCGTCCTTTCCGCAATCAGCCGGTCTATCTGGATATCGTTGTACTCTCTTAGTTTCGCTGTCATTAAATTAAAGGTATCCGCAAACGTCAATAACTCGTTCCCTTTTGCATCAACAATTGAAATGGAGGCAAAATCATTGCTTGCTTCAAGTAATGACTGGAGGATTACCTGTTTTTCGGCCCATGACATGCCGAGGCCTCTCTGCGAGGTAATAACGAAAGACAACTTTGCTTTCAGGTTAATTATATAATCATCTATTGCCTCGCTCAAGGACTCGGCAATACTGGTGTGAAGCTCAAGGATGGCGCCCTGTGCAACGCGGATTCATTGACATTTATCAATAGCATGCCAACCACAGCCAGCGGTACCACCGCCAGGATGACCATAAGAAAAAGAAACTTATAAAATAATTTTATCTTGATTTTCATTGATATACTATTTTTCCCTTTTCCATGCGGATTACCCGGTTATCGTAAAACCGCCGAATTTCGTCCTTTCGGGCAGTATAAATTATCGTTCTACCTTTATCAAGAAGATCCTTCAGGCATTCAAAAAACCTCTCCCTGCCGTCATTGTCCAGTCCCATCAGCGGTTCATCCATGGCTATTATCTGGGTACCCATAGCCAGTACGCCGGCAATCGAACATCTGCGCATTTCTCCGCTGCTCAGGACAAAAGGGGAACGATTCATGAATTTATCATAATCCAGGCCGACCGCTGCCATGGCCCCGCGAACCAATTCATCTACACGTTTCCTGCCGTAGCCAAGGTTACACGGCCCATAGGCAATTTCCTTATAAACCGTTTCGGCAAAGAACTGTTCTTCGGGAAACTGCCATAACAACCCAACCTTACCAGGCATATTCTTAACATCTCCCGCATGGCTTCCATCAACAAGAACACTCCCCGAAGTAGGTTCAAGCAGCCCGCTTATATTTAACAGAAGGGTTGTTTTACCTGCCCCCCCGGGGCCTACAATCCCGACTAATTCCCCTTTTCCAACTTCAAGACTAACCTCATTAAGCGCGATTCTCGCATAAGGGGCTTCGGGATTGTAACAATAAGTCATATTTTCTATAATTATACTCATTGTAAAAGTAACTTACAAGGTAAATTCGAAAGACTTTCCCTTATCCCAAATCAATGACCTTAATACCTTCAGGAACACTTTCTGCGGACTGCATCGTATAAATGACCGCAGGATTCATCTTTCCGCCGGAATTTCTTATTAATCTTCGAACTTCGTTGATTTCATCCTTACCTGCAAGCAATTCGGAGTTATCCAGGACAATGTAATCGGGCTTCCTCGCAAGTATACCCGCCAGAATAATCTTCAATTTTTCCCCGGCAGACAAACAGTGAACAGGCACGTTTAACAGTTCCTTCAATTCCATAAGGTTAATGACACTTGAAATACGTTTTCTTATTTCTCCCGGCTCAAGACACAGGTTCTCCAGTCCGAAAGCTATGTCCTCCCTCATGTCGGATGAAAATATCTGATTATCCGGATTTTCGAAAACCACAGCCGTTTTCCGGTGGATTTCACTCGTTGAATCAGCATCCTTCGTGTTTATCCCGTCAACGAACACATCTCCCGAATCAGGAACGAGCAAACCATTTAGCAATTTTGACAGGGTTGTCTTGCCTGCCCCGTTCCGGCCGCACAAAACCATGGTTTCCCCGGTTTCTATTTCAAAACTTATACCTGAGAGAACCGGCTCTTCATGATCATAGGAAAAACCTACATTCTTCAACTGAATCATGACGGCCCCTGCGTATTTACCATCAATATAACCTCGCCCTTCACAGTCCTGCCCTTGAACCTGTCAAGAACCTCCTCCGCCGTCCCCCTGATTATTTCTTCAAACTTCTTGGTCATTTCCCTTGCAACGACTACCTCCGGGTTTCCCAGGACGTCCTTCACCATTTCCAGGGTTTTTATTATCCTGTAGGGTGATTCATACAGTACGACTGTCTTTTTCAAAGAAGCGGATTCTTCAAGAAGACGCTTGATTTTCCCTTTTTTTCTCGGTAGAAATCCCACGAAAACAAACCCGTTGGTAGGAAGCCCGCTTGAGACCAAAGCCGATATGACTGCGCTCGGCCCCGGAATCGGTATGACGGGAATATTATTCCTTATCACGTCCCTTATCAAACAATACCCGGGATCGGAAATCCCCGGCGTCCCGGCGCTGGAAGTCAGGGCAATACTTTTGCCCCGCTTTAACAACCCGATTAAGTAATCAACCTTGGTAACTTTGTTCCTTTCATGGTAACTGGTAAGTGAAGTGTGTATGTCATAATGGCTCAGCAGTTTTCTCGTTACCCGCGTGTCTTCCGCCGCAATCAAATCAACTTCTTTCAGTATCCGCAGCGCCCTTAACGTTATATCTTCCATGTTCCCTATCGGGGTGGAAACAATAAAAAGCGTGGCTTCATTCATGTTCATTAGCCTCCGGAAAGCCGTGGCGCGGGGTCAATTAATCCTGAAAAAATCGGCGATTCTTTTAAACAGGTCTTCATCCTTAATCATGCCTTCGTCCGCCATGGTCAACTGTTCATTCCTCGTTGACACAACACCGCTTATTTTTTTCATTATGGCGGGATTCTTTTCAAAAACCATCTTAAAATCGCCTTTAAAAAGGATATAGGCAACCGTATCTTCCTCGGCGATTACGGTGGCGGCTCTTCTATCACCTGTCAGTAATGACATTTCTCCAAAATAATCCGCATCGGATAAATGCCTGATGAGCACCTTGCTCCCATCGGGCTTCTCCCGCCATACGGACACCCTGCCCGCAGAAATGAGAAAAAACGCGTCCCCCCTGTCGCCCTGTTTTATTATTTCTCTTCCCTTGACGTAGGTTAATTTCTTTAACCTGCTGAAAAGCAGCTTCAACTCATCTTCGGAAAGATTATAAAGAAAATCAATTTCCTTGAGCAAAGAATAAATTCTTTTTGTTTCCTGTTCATCCATAAATATACTCATTCAAGATCAAAAAACCTAAGGGTCTTTTTTAATAATGATTTCTTCTCAATTATCTTTTCACCTTTCCTGGTAAGCTGGTCCCTCCTCATCGAAACAACATGGCTGATTCCCTTTATTATTGCCGGGTTCTTGCTGAGAATACGTCCAAAATCGTTCTTTGAAAGCCTGTACAGGACTGATTTCTCTTCAGCGACAACCGTTGCGGTTCTTTTTTCACCCGTGAGAAGCGATATTTCTCCGAAGTAATTCCCTGCAAACAGGTGTCTTATGAGCACCTTACTCCCATCGCTTTTCTTAATCAATACCGCCAATTTTCCTTCTGATATGAGGAAGAATGAATCGCCCCTGTGACCCTGCCGGATTATTACAGCCTCTTTCTTCAAAACTATTCTTTTGAACCTGCTGACAAGGTCATTTATCTCATCAACAGAAAGTTTATGAATGAAATCAACTTCATTCAAGAGCGTACATATTCTTTTAATTTCCTGATTATCCATAGTTTAATATTATATTTAATTAGTGTTTTGATTAATATATTATAATATATTAAGAAAATCAAGGTAAAATGTCTGGTTCACAGTAAAAATGAGTTTTATTAAAGGTGGATTTACCTAGACTGGATCATTTCCTTGACTTTCATCAGGCGGGTAATGTTTCCTCTTTCAAGTTCCTCGAGTTTCATTGATATGTACCTTATTGTTTCAAAAAGATTCGGAATCAATATGTGTTCCAGGGCATTAACCCTTCTCCTGGTGCTTTCTATTTCCGCGGCAATCATCTGTAATGCTTTCTCCTGCTGCGCCATCTTTATCATCATGGGCAGTACTTCCCGGTACTCTTTCATGGCAAGGTCAAAAGCCGCGCTCATCGTTACAACGCTGTATGAGAAGTAATCGCCGGTTATCTTAAAATCATACCTGGGTATTCTCAGGTTCATCAGGGGAACATGCTCCACTTTCAATTCCGCTCCCACGCCCGAATACATCAAGGCATGGTCTATGTGTTCCTTCGGCATAATCGAGCGGGCGTCAATGAAGTTCGACCGCGCCTGGGCCAGGGCGGCTTCTACTTCCCTGCGCAATCCGCTATTTTCTTCCATCAATTCCGTGAACCTGCGCATAAGTTCATCCTGCTTGTCCTT
>JAUXDE010000167.1 GCA_030618495.1 Clostridia bacterium | reverse complement strand
AGGGCGCATTAAAACCCTTGATTGACTTGAATTTGACCACAATGTCTTTAAGTATTTTGTTAAGAGCGTGCCCCAGGTGTATGTGACCGTTGGCATAAGGGGGGCCGTCATGAAGTATGAACTTCGGTTTATCAGCGTTTTTGGCAAGCATTAGTTCATACAGCTTCATATCCTCCCATTTTTTCTGTATCACAGGTTCAAGCTGGTGAAGGTTTGCCTTCATTCTGAACTTTGTTTTTGGCAGGTTTATAGTCTTGTTGTATTCCATGTTTATCTCAGAACCTTTTTCATCCTGTTTTTATCAGGGTTTTTTATAATACCTTTTTCCGTTATTATTGCAGTTATCAGTTCATGCGGTGTAACGTCAAATGCGGGATTAATAACTCCTATCCCTTCTGGGGCGATACGCTTGCCGCG
Organism: Clostridia bacterium; assembly: GCA_030618495.1. Classification (GTDB taxonomy): domain Bacteria; phylum UBA6262; class WVXT01; order WVXT01; family JAUXBS01; genus JAUXBS01. The sequence continues at coordinate 1,690 of JAUXDE010000167.1, read as the reverse complement.
CACTTCGAGCATTTCCTTTTTATCCCTCTCTTCTATGACTATGTTCTTCCCGGTCTTTATGGAAGGGTCAATGGTAGACCCGGGAGCGGCAACATAAAAAGGCACCCCGTGATAATTTGCCAGGACAGCCAGGGGGTAGGTGCCGATTTTGTTTGCGGCGTCTCCGTTGGACGCAATCCTGTCAGCTCCCACCACCACAGCGTCAATTGCTTTTCTGTGCATAAGGGAGCCTGCCATATTGTCGGATATCAGTACGGCGGGTATTCTTTCCTCAACCAGCTCAAAGGCGGTGAGCATGGCGCCCTGAAGCCTTGGCCTGGTTTCATCCACGAACACTTTTTTAATTTTCTTCTGCTTCCATGCGCTCCTTATAACACCCAGGGCAGTGCCGTACCCCCCCGTGGCAAGAGCTCCCGCATTGCAGTGAGTAAGCACGTTGCTGCCCTTTTTTATAAGGCTTGCGCCGTAGTCGCCTATCTTCCTGTTCATTGCAATGTCCTCTTTTAATACTGCAACAGCTTCCCTGGTGAGCATGTTCTTTATTGTTTTCACGGGTTTAGTCCGGTTTTTGTCGGCGATTACCAGCAGGCGGTTAACAGCCCACTCAAGGTTATGCGCGGTAGGCCTTGTTGCTATTAATTTCTTTCCGATGGAGCGCAGTTCTCTTAAGAACCTGTCCTGAACGGTGGTTTTTATTTTCAATGCTCCCAGGGCAAGACCCATAGCTCCCGCAATCCCGATTGCCGGAGCGCCCCTTATCTCCATTGTCTTAATCGCTCTTGCTACACGCAGGTAGTCACTGCAAACAATATATCTTTTACTGAAAGGTAATTGTGTCTGGTCAAGGAGCCATACCCTGTTTGATTTCCACTTTATCGTATCCACTCCCCGTTTCATGCTAATTATCCTTCCTGCCAAGCTCTTTTGACCGTTCCTTTGCCCTCTTTACCGCTTTAATAATGATTTGCTTAAGTTTTTCATCTTCCATAACCTTAAGGGCAGCAGCTGTTGTGCCTCCCGGAGAGGTTACTTTCCTCCTGAGCTCAACAGGAGATTCTTCGGTTTCATAGATCATATACACTGAGCCCATTATGGTTTGAAGAGCGAGCTTTTTGGAATTCTCCAGGGTGAGACCTACTTCCTTCCCCGCCTCAATAAGCGATTCTATGAAATAAAATACATAAGCGGGGCCGCTTCCGGAAAGAGCGGTTATTGCGTCCATTTTAGACTCGGTTGTCTTAACCACGACACCTACGGATTCGAGTATCTCGGAAGCTACTTCTTCATCAATATCATCCGCGTATTTACCGCGGCACATGCCGCTTGCGCTGAGGCAGAGCAGGGCGGGAGTGTTGGGCATGACCCTTATGACAGGGATTTTATTGCCAAGTATTTTTTCAATAAAACCTGTCGTAATGCCTGCGGCAATGGATATTATAAGCATATTATTCGTAACGGATTTTTTTATGTCCTTAAGTACCTTGCCCATATCGGCGGGTTTTACAGCGAGTAAAATGATGTCGGACTTCTTTATAGCTTTCTTTGGGTCCTTTTCTGTGTTGATTTCCTGTTTCTTTTTAAGGCAGGCAAGCCTGTCCGCCCTGGTATCAACGCCTATTATTTTATCGCCGGACAGGAGTTTGCCCCGAAGGATACCTGAGATAAAGGCTTCGCCCATGTTGCCGCAGCC
>JAUXDE010000027.1 GCA_030618495.1 Clostridia bacterium | reverse complement strand
TGCTGATTAAGGATATAGGCGAAGTGGGCGGCAAGCTTCATACCGCGCGGAGCAGGAATGACCAGGTGTCGCTGGATTTGCGAATGTACCTCCGCAGGACCATAAAGGACATTGCGGGGAAAATTGAAGAATTTAAATCGGTTATAAAGAAAACGGCCACGAAGAATATTGATGTAATCATGCCCGGATTCACGCACCTGCAGCACGCCCAGCCAATACTGTTTAGCCAGCATATCATGGCTTATTCCTTCATGCTGGCCAGGGATGCGCAAAGATTGCGGGACTGTCTGACAAGGGTTAATGTAATGCCCCTCGGGGCTGCCGCTCTTGCCGGGACGGCATTTCCCATAGACAGGAAGTACGTTGCCAAACTCCTGGATTTTGACAGTATTACTTCAAACAGTATTGATACCGTTTCAGACAGGGATTTTATCATTGAATTTATAAGCGCCGCGGCGGTATTGATGATGCACCTTTCAAGGTTCACGGAAGAAATAATTATATGGTTGTCACCGGAATTTGACTTTATAAAACTGGGAAACGCTTACTGTACGGGTTCTTCCATCATGCCGCAGAAAAGGAATCCTGATGTCGCGGAACTTATCAGGGGAAAGACGGGCAGGATTTACGGTAACCTCCTTAACATGCTTACGGTGATGAAAGGGCTCCCTGTTTCCTATAACAGGGACATGCAGGAGGACAAGACGCCCCTGTTTGATACGGTGGACACACTGGTTTCCATACTGGATATATTTCCGGGCATGCTCAAAACGCTTAAGGTCAACAAGGAAAGAATGCTTGATGCCTGCCGGCAGGGTTTTCTGAATGCCACGGACATTGCCGATTACCTGGTCAGGAAAAATGTGCCGTTCAGGAAGGCCCACGGAATCGTATCGGATATCGTTTCATACTGCATCAATAAGAACAAGAACCTGCAGGACCTGAAACTTTCCGAATTAAGGAAATTCTCCGGCAAGTTTTCACGGGATGTGTTCAAGGTCATGGATATTAAGAAATCAGTAGCAAGCCGCAAATCAACGGGCGGGACGTCCCCGGGAGAAGTAAGAAAGCAGATAAGAACCAGGTAAGCCGCAGGAGCCTATCCTATTTTTTTTCTTGATATCAATCTGATAACTTTAAGAATGTTTTCCTTTTCCTTTCTTTTACCTCATTTTTTTATAAATGGTTGAGATATGCAACCAATATCCAGGCAGTTGTTTTGTCGCCTTAAAAATATCAATTGACAAATTCAATATCTATGGTATAATTGTTTTGGGAGTGATATTATGAAACTCAAAATTGTTATTGAAAAAGGGAAAGACGGTTATATTGTTGTTCATTGTCCTTCACTGAAAGGGTGCTGGTCTCAAGGTAAGACGGAAAAGGAGGCTATTAAAAATATCAAAGAAGCCATAGTGCTTTATCTTGAGCCTAAACCCAAGGAAGTAAAGCCAACCTCAAATCATAAGGTATTAGAGCTCGCCATATGACTTTTAAACCACCTCTTCTTTCTGGTCGCCAAATTATCAAAGCTTTTCAAAAGATTGGTTATTATAAAATCAGCCAGAGAGGAAGTCATATTAAAATCAGGAATGATGAAAAAGAAATAACACTCATAATTCCCAATCACAAAGAAGTTGATCGCTGGTTGTTAAAGGGTATTTTAAAAGATGCTGAGCTTTCGGTAAAAGAATTTTCAAAGCTCCTTTAGCACACAAATAACCCTTACAGTTAGAAGCACCTGTCTTCCGACTTACGGCGAACAAAATGGTACTATTACAGTTGCCTCAAATGGGGGAAATAAGAATATAAGTATTTCTCTTATCCACAGAAAACCTTTTAGTATATTAGATCCATTTGGGTGCGTTAGTACTAATCCTGATTACACTCCGTGTGATTAAAATATCTCTTAATATAATTTTGAATGTCTATAAATCACATATAAATACTAAGAGAAAATGATGATAAAAATAACAACTTGCCTTGTTGCCCTGTTCTTAATTTTTAATGGATGTGGTCAGAAAGAGATGCCAAAAGTAATTAAGGCAAAAGAATCATTCTTAAAATTAAAAACCGCCAGAAAAACTGCCAGATACTCCTTGCCAAAACATTATAGAGGTGCTATAATCTCTTTGAAATGAGAAAGCTATTAACACTAATATTTCTTATTCTTTTCTGTATTTAATCAATATTCAGGCAGTTGTTTTGTCGCCATTTTAATTGACAATGCTATTTATAAATGCTAAATTGATGATTATGAATAAATTTAATTATATAAATAATAAGTTATATTGTGAAGATATTTCTGTAGATGAAATTGCCGGGGAAGTCGGGACGCCGTTCTACCTGTACAGCTATAATACACTGTTGAATCATTACCGGGCATTTGACAAAGCATTTTCGCAAGTAGAGCATATTGTCTGTTACGCTTACAAGGCAAACTCCAACCTGTCCCTGTGCAGGATTATCGCAAATGACGGGTGCGGGGCGGACGTGGTCTCGCTGGGTGAGTTGCGGCGCGCGCTTGATGCGGGGGTGCCCCCGGGAAAAATCGTTTTTAACGGTAACGGTAAAACCGCCGGGGAGCTTGAGGCTGCCCTGGAAACCGGTATACTTATGTTCATCGTGGATTCCGAGCCGGAGTTGGAATTGCTTGATAAGATTGCCGGAAAACTCGGGAAAAAGGCACCTGTTGCGTTAAGGATCAATCCTGCCATAGACCCCGGAACGCACCATCATCTTGCTACGGGTTTGAAGGAAAGTAAGTTTGGTTTTGCTTTTGACAGGACGCTTGACGGGTACAGGTTGGCGGTTTCACTGGAAAACATAGAAGTTAAAGGGATGCACATGCATATCGGTTCGCAGATACTCGGTATAAAGCCGTTTGTAGATGCGCTGGAGAAGCTTGTTTCCCTGCTCCCTTCCCTTAAGAAGCTGGGGATTGGTATTGAGTATATTGATGTTGGCGGGGGAATCGGCATAACTTACCGGGACGAGGCGCCCCCTACCCTGGCAGAATATGCCCGCGCTGTAAGCCCCCTGCTAAAGAAGACGGGATGCAAGGTTATATTTGAGCCGGGAAGGGTTATCATGGGGAATGCCGGGATAATGGTTACAAGGGTTACTCACGTGAAAAATACTTCGGAGAAGAAGTTCGTGGTGGTTGATGCGGGCATGAATGACCTGATAAGGCCGAGTTTCTACGACGCTTACCATGAAATAATGCCGGTCAGCAGGAAAAATGAAAAGAAAAAAGTCAAGGTTGACGTTGTGGGCCCGATATGCGAGTCGGGGGATTATTTCGCTGGAGACAGGATGGTTGCAGACGTTAAGGAAGGCGACCTCCTTGCAATTTTCAGCGCTGGCGCTTACGGGTTTGCAATGTCTTCCAATTACAACATGAGACCGCGTATTGCCGAAATACTGGTAAAGGGGAAGAGTTTTTATACGATCCGGAAGAGGGAAGTTTACGAGGATATGGGCAGTAATGAAGCAGTGCCGGGTTGGTTGGAATGAAATCCATGAATACAAAGTTTACAAAAATGAACGCTTCGGGCAATGACTTCATCGTTATTGACAACAGGAAAAAGATATTGTCGTCGAATCTGGCTGTCACTGCCAGGAAATTATGCAGGAGGAAGATTTCCGTGGGGGCTGACGGTTTGCTCCTGGTAGAGAAATCAAGAATGAATGATTTCAGAATGAGGATATTTAACCCGGACGGCAGTGAGCCCGGAATGTGCGGCAACGGAGCAAGGTGCATCGCAAGGTATGCCTATGTCAACAAGATTGCGGGCGGGAAAATGACCATACAGACGCTTTCAGGGCCTGTCGGGGCTGAAATCAAGAGCAAGGGTGTCAAAATAAAGATGAAGGATCCTGACGAAGGGGGACTGAGCCTTGATTTGAAAATAAATGGCAGGAAATTGAATGTTTCATTAATTGATACAGGTGTTCCACATGTCGTGGTTTTCACGGAAAGGGTTGAAGACGTGGATGTGCGGGAGCTCGGCAGGAAAATACGCTATGATAAGATGTTTTCGCCTGCCGGCGCCAATGTAAACTTTGTTTCAGTCAAGGGCGCTAACTCGATAATTATCAGGACTTATGAACGCGGCGTTGAGGATGAAACACTCGCCTGCGGCACCGGCTCGGTTGCCTCCGCGATAATAAGCGGATTGCTCCAGGGGGTTGTTTCCCCCGTGAAGGTGCAGACGAGAGGGGGAGAGGTTCTGACGGTTTACTATGATATGAGCAGGACAGGGGATTCTTTTTACACGGTAAAGGATGTATACCTTGAAGGCGGGGCGGAAATGGCGTACGATGGGATTTTATCAAATTGAGAAAGAAGGAGCGGAATATGTTTTCAGGTTCATGCGTAGCGCTGGTAACGCCGTTTAAGGACGGCAAAGTGGATTTTGGGAAGTTAAGGGAACTTGTTGAATTTCATATCAAGAACGGTACCGATGCGCTGGTTCCATGCGGTACGACAGGCGAATCCGCAACACTTTCAATCAAGGAGAATGAAGAGGTTATTGATACGGTGGTTAAGGCGGCAGGGGGAAAAATCAAGGTTATTGCGGGTACGGGTTCCAACTGCACGAACGAAGCGCTGGAGATGACAGGGTTTGCAAAAAAGGCTGGGGCTGACGGTGTTCTGATTGTCGTGCCGTACTATAACAAGCCCACGCAGAAGGGTTTATTTCTTCATTTTAAAAAAATAGCGGACGAAGTTGATATTCCCATCATATTGTATAATATCCAGGGCCGTACGGGGATAAACATGCTGCCGTCAACGATTATTGAGCTGGCAAAAATAAAAAACATCGTTGGGGTAAAAGAGGCAAGCGGAAATATAGACCAGGCGAGCGAAATAGTTGCGGCCTGCGGTGACGGTTTTGATGTACTTTCCGGCGATGACGCTCTTACCCTGCCAATCATGTCTGCCGGGGGTAAAGGCGTGATATCTGTAGTGGCGAATATTGTTCCCGGGGAAGTAAAGGCAATGGTTGATGCGTTCGATAAGGGGGATGTTACGGAAGCGCGGAGGTTGCACCTGAAATTATTCCCGCTTGTGAAGGCGATGTTTTATGAAACCAATCCTATCCCGGTGAAGACAGCCATGGGCCTCATGGGCATGATATCGGATGAAATGAGACTGCCATTGTGTTCCATGTCGGATGACAATATAGGGAAGTTAAAGAAGGCGTTAAAGAGTTATGCTTTGATATAGAGTGGTGTTTCTAACATAGCTTTACATATGAAGGGTCGCAGATCCTGAGCTTGTCGAAAGACTGTCGCCTTTTGTTCATCGTCGGCGTTACTCGTCGCTTATGTATCGCAGCGGATACACCGCGCTCCTCGAGCCTTGACTATGAAGCAAAATGTTTCCAGCAAATGTCAAGATATGTTAAAAGTACCACACTTAACGAAAGAAGGGTAAAAATGGTAAAGATAATTGTTTGCGGGGCGATGGGCAGGATGGGTAGTAACATAGTTGATATTATCAAAAGTGAACCTGAATCAGAGTTGAGCGGCGCTGTTGAAGTAAAAGGTCACAAAAGACTGGGAGAAATTGTGACAGGAAAAGTCAATCTTGTGGACAGCCTGGAAGAGGTCATAGACAATGGGGATGTTGTTATAGATTTTACCAACCAGCAGGCTACACTGGAAAATCTTGAAATAGCGAAAAAAGCAAGAAAAGCGTTTGTTGTCGGCGCAACGGGGTTCTCAGGCGATGAAATAAAACAGATAAACCGAATAGCTGTTAACATTCCGTGTGTGAAGGCTCCGAACTGGGGAGTGGGGATGAACCTTTTGTTTAAACTGGTGAGGGAAATCGCCGGGGTTTTTGAAGGTTATGACGTGGAGATAATAGAAGCTCATCATAATAAAAAGAAGGATGCTCCATCTGGTACGGCGTATAAGTTGGCTGAGAACATTGCTGAAGTAAAGGGAATGGAAAAAATTATTTTTGGCAGGAAGGGAAAAAAAGCAGAAAGAAATCGGGAGGAAATAGGTATCCATGCTGTCAGGGGCGGCAGTATAATAGGGGATCATACGATTATTTTTGCCGGTGATGTGGAAAGGATGGAAATCACTCACAGGGCGCAGTCACGCGAATGTTTCAGTAACGGGGCAGTAAGGGCGGCAAAATGGGTAATTTCCCAGCCCGCGGGGATGTATGATATGAGTGATGTCCTGGGGCTAAAGTAAAGCAAATGAAATTTGTAAAATTCTGCATAAAAGATAAAATCAGTTACGGCATTATTGAAGGTGACAAGGTGGTTGAGGTTTCCGGGGACATCTTTGGAAGTTTCAGCAGGAAGAACGTGAAATACAATCTTTTTGACGTTAAATTCCTTGCGCCGTGCCAGCCGCAGAAGATTGTTTGTGTCGGATTGAATTACACTGACCATGCCAGGGAACTGAATTTCCCTGTACCAAAGACACCGATATTGTTTATTAAGCCCGCAAGTTCGGTGCTGGGCCCGGAAGAGGAAATTGTTTATCCAGCAATGTCGGAACAGGTGGATTATGAAGCTGAGCTTGCAGTGGTTATAAAGACAAAGGCAAAAAATATAGAAAAGGATGAAGTTCAAAAATACATACTCGGTTATACATGTTTTAATGATGTTACCGCAAGAGACTTGCAGAAAGAAGATGTCCAGTGGACACGGGCAAAGTCTTTTGATACTTTTTCTCCCGTTGGGCCGTGTATAGTGACGGGCATTAAAACCGACAAGCTGAAGGTTGAGGCATATTTGAACGATAAATTAAAGCAATCGGGGACTACGGATAATATGATTTTTAAACCCGACGAGCTGGTCAGTTTCATTTCAAAGGTCATGACGCTGATGCCCGGGGACATAATAGCAACAGGCACTCCCGTGGGGGTTGGCCCGATGAATGCCGGTGATATAGTGGAAATAAGGATTAAGGAAATCGGCAATCTCCGGAATTATGTTGTGAAGAAAAAGGAACCAGGTAAACTTGATATGGCCGAAGTTCCCGGGCGAACGGAGTGAGACGGAGGGCGTAACCAGGGGACGAATCTACTATCGGAGGTTAATAAAATGGCAAATGATGTTCAGAAAGAGGAGAACAAGAACCCGGATGTCGTTGAATTTTTAAGCCAGCACATATATTTCAGTCGTTTTCCTGAAGATGAAAGAATTTATATTGCAAACAGGTTTACGGTGAAGAAACTGAAAAAAGACGATGTTATCTTCAAGGATAATGAGGTGGGTAAGTGCGGGTATGTTGTAAAGGACGGCGGTGTAAAGATTTACAAGGAAGGGTTCCTCGGGGAGGAACAGATAGCCCAGCTGGGCAAAGGGGATATTTTCGGTGAAATGGTCCTGCTTGACGCATTCCCGAGGTCGGCGGCCGCCAAGGCGGTTTCAGAGACGGAACTGATTGAAATGTCCGGCGAAATGTATGATAACCTGAAAGCGCAGAGGCCTGAAATAGCGGTTAAGATGATGGATATCTTTTTGAAACTCCTGACGACCCGCTTGCGCACCACGACGCTTAAGCTGTTCGCGCAGTTTTAAAAATAAACCAAAGGGAGGGTTTTATATGACTTTAGATGAATTATTACGCACTATGGCTAAAAAGGATGCCTCTGATTTACACTTAAAATCCGGAAAACCTCCGATGATAAGATTGCACGGGGATGTGGTCCCCTTGAATGATACGCCGCTGAGCAACGCGGATATCAAGAACCTTCTGGGGCCCGTTGTTCCTGATGCCGGGAAGAAGGTTTTTGACAAGGAAAGGGAACTTGATTTTGCCCACAGCATCCCGGAAGTTGCGCGGTTCAGGTTCAACGTGCTCCTTCAGAGGGGAAACCTCGGGGCTGTGATAAGAAGGATACCGTTAAAAATCCTTACGCTGAAGGACCTGAATGCAGCCCCCATACTTGCAAAACTGTCGCTTAAAGAAAAAGGGCTCGTGCTCGTGACGGGGCCTACCGGCAGCGGCAAGTCAACGACACTTGCCGCGTTGATAAACCATATAAATGAAAAAAGAAAGGCGCATATACTTACCATTGAAGACCCCATCGAATTCGTTCATCCCGATAAGCTCTCAATTGTTAACCAGAGGGAAGTGGGATCGGATACGCTTACCTTTGATGCTGCCCTGAAACACATCCTCCGCCAGGACCCGGATGTGATACTCGTGGGAGAGATGAGAAACCTTGAGACAATAGCCACCACCATAACGGCGGCCGAAACGGGGCATATGGTGTTTGCGACCCTGCACACTACGGGAGCAATTGCGACTATTGACAGGATTATTGACGCGTTTCCCCCGGAACATCAATCGCAGATAAGAAGCCAGCTTTCAATGGTCCTTGAAGGCGTGATTTCCCAGAATCTGCTGCCGAAGATTGGCGGCGGAAGAGTTGCGGTGCAGGAAATCATGGTATGTAATTCAGCTATCAGGAACCTTATTCGCGAGTCGAAACTGCACTAGATTGCATCCATAATACAGACAGGCGCCTCGCTGGGAATGGTTGCATTCGACGCCGCATTAAAGGGACTCGTTAAGGATAAGGTAATAACTCCCGAAACCGCCCTGGCAAAGGCCATTGACCCCGCGGTCTTTAAAAAGACACTGGATACCATGGGCGTTAAGGTGGAAATGCCCGCTGAGGCATAAAGTAATATAGATGAATCAGTTGAATAAATATTTTGAGGAAGAGGAATATAACCCGGTTAATATCGGGATAATGATAGTTTTAGTTATTTTCTGCATATCCGTTCTCTTCTGGCTTTTCTGGGCTCTCATGGTGTACAAGGGGGGTCTTTTTGAAAAAATAATTCCTTTCATTTCCGTGGTTTTTACAAAAAAACAACTTCCGGACTATGGTTTTGAAGGCTGGTACGAGCAGGGAATGTTTGAAGGGTGGATTGTGAATCTTACGGCGCTGGTTCTGGTTGTAATGTGTTTACGGTCTGCCGTAAGAATATCAGGAAAGAGGAAACAGTGAAATGAAATATGATTTCAGTGACAGGATAAACAAATTACCGCCTTACCTATTCCTGGAAATTGACAAAAAGAAAAAGGAAGCAATAAAAAAAGGTGTTAAGATTATTGATTTTGGGGTCGGTGACCCTGACCTGCCGACACCCGAATTCATAAGAAATAAAATGAAACATGCCGTTGACGACCCGGACAATCATGGCTATCCGTTCGGGGAAGGCCTCCTGGAATTCAGGGAAGCGGTTGCGGTGTGGTACAAGCACCGTTTTGAAGTGGACCTGGATCCTGAGAAAGAAATTCATTCTTTGATAGGTTCAAAAGAAGGGATAGGGCACCTGCCGCTTGCTTTCGTCAATCCCGGGGACGGTGTGCTGTGCCCGGAGCCGGGCTACCCGGTATACAACGGCAGTACGATTATTGCCGGCGGTGAGCCTATTTTCATGCCGCTAGTTGAGAAGAACAGGTTTCTTCCAAGCCTGGAGTCAATCACGCCTGAAGCTGCCGCTAAGGCAGTCATAATGTTCATTAATTATCCCAATAACCCTACGGGGGCGTGCGCGGACAGGGCATTCTATGAAGACGTGGTGGCTTTTGCCAGGGAGCACAACATCATAGTTGCTCACGATGCGGCTTATTCCGAACTGTATTACGGTGAGTCAAAACCCATGAGTTTCCTGGAAGTTCCCGGGGCGAAGGATGTCGGCATTGAATTCCATTCACTTTCAAAAACCTATAATATGACAGGGTGGCGTATTGGCTGGGTATGCGGGAATGCGGATATTATTAAAGGGCTTTCAAAGGTTAAGGGCAACGTTGATTCCGGGGCGTTCAATGCCGTGCAGGTGGCGGCCGTTGAGGCGCTGAACGGCCCGGGTAAATATACGAATGAGATAAGGAGCGTTTTCAGGCAGCGCCGGGACATTATGGTAAAAGGTTTAAAGGAACTGAATATGAACATCGTTGCGCCTGAAGCGACATTCTATCTGTGGGTGAGGGTCCCCGAAAAGTATACATCGGTGGTCTTTGCGGCAAAATTACTGGATGAGGCGGGTATTATCGCAAGCCCAGGTAACGGTTTCGGGCCTTCAGGAGAAGGGTACATACGTTTTTCACTAACGGTTGACAGGGATGAAATAAATGAAGCCCTCCAAAGGATGAGTAATCTGGAATGGTAAGCAGGGTTTATATTGGAATAGGGAGTAACCTGGGTGACAGGATGGCTAACATCGACAAAGCTGTTGACTTGCTTGAGGAACAAATGGAAGTCTCTGCCGTCTCAAGCATTTATGAAACGGAACCTGTCGGAAAGATAAAACAGGATATGTTCTTGAATTGTGTGGTTGAAGCCAGTACTGACATCCCCCCGATTGAATTGTTTGACCTGCTAAAATTGATGGAAAAAAAACTTGGAAGAAAGAATGGAATCAAATGGGGTCCGAGAGTCATAGACCTTGACATATTGATATACGGTAATGAATCAATCAAGGAAAAGAATTTAACAGTCCCTCACCGGGAAATGCACTTGCGAAGGTTTGTCCTGGTTCCCCTGCGGGAGATCGCCCCTGATTTTATCCATCCGGTACTCAAGAAAAATATTCCTGAAATGCTGAAGGACATCCCGGAATCCATGGTGAAGAAAATTGAGGTTCCAGCTTGCCTGTGAAAATAATAACAAAAATATCATTATGTCAAAAACATGTTGACAGCCTGCGCAAACAGGGCAGGACAATAGGGCTGGTCCCGACCATGGGAGCCCTGCATGAAGGGCATCTCTCCCTGGTGAAAAAGGCGCGCGGGGAAAACGATACCGTGGTTGTAAGCATATTTGTCAATCCCGCGCAGTTCGGCCCGGGAGAGGACTATAAAAAGTATCCCCGGGCTTTCGCGGGGGATAAAAAGCTGTGCGAAAAAGAAAAGGTTGATATAGTATTTTGCCCCGCGGCCGGGGAAATGTACCCGGGAAAGGATTTAACCGCGGTCAACGTGGAAGGACTCACGGATAAGTTATGCGGCAGGTCCCGGACCGGACATTTTAAGGGCGTATGCACCGTCGTGAGTAAACTCTTTAATATAGTAAAACCCCATACTGCGTACTTTGGCCAGAAGGATTACCAGCAGTTCCTGGTCATAAGAAAGATGGCCCGGGATATGAACTTCCACCTTAAGCTGAGAATGTGCCCCACTGTAAGGGAAGGGGATGGCCTTGCGTTAAGTTCACGAAACAGGTGTCTTTCCCCGAAGGAAAGGACGGAAGCCCGGTGCCTGCACAGGGCATTGGAAAGCGCAAGGTACTTGATAAAAACAAAAAGGGTATCCGGCGCGGGCTTGATAATCAGCCGTATGAAGGCAATCATAAATGAACAGCCCGGGGCAAGGGTTGATTATATAAATATATGTGATCCGGAGACCCTGGAAGACGTAAAATCAGTTAAGGGAAAAGTTCTGGTCGGCCTGGCGGTTTTTGTCGGGAAAACCAGGCTGATTGATAACGTTGTCATTTCCTGAATAATACCGCATTTCTTCTGCCGCAGATAGAAATATCTATTCACTACATCAATGTCCTTCGGATAACTGCTGTATATCACCATCAATTGTTCAAGCACTAGGTTTTAAACAGGGGGCCGTATTGATTGATTTTTGCTTTCTAAACTGATAGAATAATCAAATGATATTCAAATCGGATTATCTTGTTATCGGCAGTGGTATCAGCGGGTTGAGTTTTGCCCTTAAGGCGGCCCGGGACGGAAAGGTTGCCATGGTTGCAAAAAAGGACATTGCCGAGTCCAACACCCTGTATGCCCAGGGCGGAATCGCTTCCGTGTGGAGCGATGAAGATTCTTTTGAGAAGCATATAAGCGATACGCTCGCCGCGGGGGATGGCTTATGCGATAAAGAGATAGTCGGGATGACCGTTAAGCAGGGGCCTGAGCGTATCAGGGATTTGATTGAGTGGGGAGTTGATTTTACTCCGCGGGAAAAGGATTTGGGTGATTTCGACCTGACAAGGGAAGGCGGACATTCAAAAAGGCGCATCCTGCATACTGACGACATAACCGGGCGTGAAGTGCAGGATACTCTTGCTGAACGGGTTAGGGAAAAAAACAATATCAGCGTTCATGAACACTTCATAGCGGTAAACCTTATAGTACATGATAATAAATGCTGGGGCGCCTATATTCTTGATAAAAGAAAAAATGTCGTGGAAACTTTTCTTGCCGGGGCAACCATCCTTGCAACGGGGGGCACCGGCAAGGTGTACCTTTACACATCCAATCCCGATATCGCCACCGGGGATGGGATAGCGATGGCTTACAGGGCCGGAGCCGAGATTTCAAATATGGAGTTTGTCCAATTTCACCCGACGTGCTTATACCACCCGCATGCGAAATCATTTCTTGTTTCAGAATCCGTCCGTGGTGAAGGAGGTTTACTCAGGTTGGACAGCGGCAGGGCGTTTATGGGGGATTATCATGAACTTAAGGATCTTGCTCCGCGCGATGTTGTCGCAAGGGCGATAGATTCGGAAATGAAAAAGACCGGTGATGACTGTGTTTTTCTTGACATCACGCACAGGGACAAGAAGTTTGTGAAGAAGAGGTTCCCCAATATATATGCAAAGTGTCTTTCGTTTGGAATAGATATGACCGTAGACCCCATACCGGTGGTTCCCGCGGCTCATTACTCGTGCGGTGGGATCAGTGTAGATAACTATGGCCGGACGAGCATAAGAGGCCTTTATGCCGTTGGAGAGGTTGCCTGTACCGGTTTACACGGCGCCAACAGGCTGGCAAGCAACTCCCTGCTTGAAGCCCTGGTTTTTTCGCACATGGCGGTAATCAGGACAAAAGAGGATATAAAAAGGGAAAAATCGTTCCCGGATATTCAGCCCTGGGACAAGAAGGCTGCGGTTGAAAGTACCGAATCGGTTGTCGTTTCCCACTGCTGGGATGAAATCCGCAGAATTATGACTGATTACGTGGGTATTGTCCGTTCCATGAAAAGAATCAAGCGCGCCAGGAAGAGGATAAGGATACTGCACAGTGAAATTGAAAAGTATTACTGGGACTATAGCCTGACGGCGGACCTGGTAGAATTGAGGAACATTATTTTAGTGGCTGGGCTTATCATTGAATCTGCCATGAAACGCAGGGAGAGCAGGGGATTGCATTACATCATTGATTACCCGGAAAAGTCACGGCGGAAAAAGAACACAATATTAAGAAAGAAAATGCGCGGTAAAAAAAATGCTGCAGGATAAGATAGTAATCAGGGGAGCAAAAGTACATAACCTTAAAAACATAAACCTGGAAATACCCAGAAACAGGTTTGTCGTCATTACCGGTTTATCAGGTTCAGGGAAGTCATCCCTTGCTTTTGATACCATTTACGCCGAGGGGCAGAGGAGGTACGTTGAGTCCCTCTCTGCCTATGCCCGCCAGTTCCTGGGGCAGATGGAAAAACCGGATGTTGAACAGATTCAGGGGCTTTCTCCCGCCATAGCCATACAGCAGAAGGGATTAAGCCGTAATCCCCGTTCAACAGTCGGTACCCTTACCGAAATATACGATTACATGAGATTATTGTTTGCCCGTGTCGGCCACCCCCACTGCCCGCAGTGCTCCAGGGAGATTAAGCCCCAGACATCACAGGAAATCATTGAAAAGGTCATGAAATTGCCGGCTAACTCGGAGATTGAAGTCCTGGCGCCCCTGGTCAGGGGAAGGAAGGGAGAATACAGGGAACTCTTTGACAGGGTCCGTAAGCAGGGTTTTGTGCGCGTGAGGGTTGATGGAAATATTTACGGCCTGGACGAGGAAATAAAACTAAACAAGAAACAAAAGCATAATATAGAAGTGGTTGTTGACAGGCTGGTGATAAAACCCGAGGTCAAGAAGCGCCTTGCCGATTCGGTTGAAACCTCGCTTAAACTCGGCGAGGGGCAGGTTGTGATAAACCGGAAGTCCGCAGAACTTATATTCAGCGAACATCATGCCTGCCCGAAGTGCGGTGTAAGCATCGGTGAAGTTTCGCCAAGGGCGTTTTCATTTAACAGTCCTTACGGCGCCTGCCCCACCTGCGCGGGGCTGGCCATGAAGTCGGAAGTTTCACCGGCGCTGGTTGTCCCGGATAAAAACCTTTCCCTGGCTGAAGGGGCAATAGCCCCATGGTCGAACCCGATAACCACCAGGACCCACAGGTGGAAGAGTTCCTGGAAGGGATGGTATTTTGAGATGTTGAAGTCAGTCAGCAGGCACTACGGGTTCAGCATGAACACTCCTTTTAAGAAGCTTGCTAAAAAATACCGGGACACCATACTGTACGGGTCAAACGAAGTGTACTACAGGCCCGGGGCTGTTTACGAGGGAGTGATCTCGCGCCTGGAGAGGATATACAGGGATACCGAATCCGAGTACGTCCGTAACGAGATTTTTGAGAAATACATGCATACAACGGTATGTCCCGCCTGTAACGGGGACAGGCTGAAGAAGGAACTGCTGTCCGTTACGGTAAACGATAAATCCATTGCAGAGGTTTCGCGGATGTCCATAAAGGAAGCGGCAATGTTTTTTAGCGCTATCCGGCTTACAGAAAAGGAAAAAACTATTATAAAACAGGTTCTTAAGGAAATAAGGGACAGGCTTGGTTTTTTAATGAGCGTGGGACTGGATTATATTACCATCGACCGCGCCGCCTCGACCCTTGCGGGCGGCGAGGCTCAGAGGATAAACCTTGCCACGCAAATCGGTTCGTCTCTTACCGGTGTAACCTATATTCTTGATGAACCCACGATTGGACTGCATTCAAGGGACACGGGGAGGCTTATCAGTTCGCTCTTAGCGCTTAAAGACCTTGGCAATACGCTCATAGTGGTTGAACATGATGAGGCAACCATAAATGCCGCTGATCATATTATTGACCTTGGCCCGGGCGCCGGGGAACACGGCGGTGAAGTGGTGGCTGAGGGGCCCGTTGAAAAAATAATGAAAAGCGCAAATTCGCTTACCGGGAAGTATCTCAAGGGCGAGCTGGAGATACCCGTTCCCGGCAGAAGGCGTTCTGAAAAAGACGGCAGGGCTATTGTGATAAAAGGGGCATCCCAGTTTAACCTGAAGAATATTAACGCCAGGATTCCGCTGGGCCTGTTTGTATGCGTAACGGGAGTGTCGGGCTCCGGGAAGAGCACTCTCGTGCAGGAAATACTTTACAAGGCCGTAGCGCGGAAACTGCACCATTCAAAAGAAGAGCCGGGGAAGTTCAGCCGGATCAGCGGGCTTGAGAATATTGACAAAATCATTGATATCAACCAGTCGCCTATCGGCAGAACCCCGCGTTCCAACCCTGTAACCTACATTGGTATGTTTTCCATGGTAAGGGAGTTGTTTGCGCAGCTCCCCGAATCAAGAATGAGGGGGTACAGGCCGGGCAGGTTCAGCTTTAATGTTAAGGGCGGGCGCTGTGAAGCCTGCCAGGGCGACGGACTTATAAGGATTGAAATGCAGTTCCTGGCGCCTGTTTACGTTACATGCGAAGTGTGCAAGGGGAAGAGGTATAACAGGGAAACCCTGGAGGTAAGGTACAAGGGGAAGAATATTGCCGAGGTGCTGGATATGAGCGTGGAGGAAGCCATTGAGTTTTTTAAGAATATCCCCAGGGTAAGGGAAAAACTGAAGACACTGCTTGACGTTGGACTGGGGTACATCAAGCTCGGGCAGTCGGCGACAACCCTTTCCGGCGGCGAGGCGCAGAGAGTAAAATTATCAAAGGAGCTTTCAAAGCGTTCAACGGGCAAGACGCTTTATATTCTCGATGAACCCACGATGGGACTGCATTTTGCCGACGTGGAAAAATTGCTGAGCATTCTTCACCGGCTCGTGGACTCGGGCAACACGGTGCTTATGATAGAACACAATCTTGATATCATAAAAACCGCTGATTATATTATTGACCTTGGGCCTGACGGGGGAGACCTTGGGGGCGGGATAGTTGCCGAGGGGACGCCGGAACAAATAATGAAGATTAAGAAATCCTACACGGGCGGGTTCCTGAAAAACCATTTAAAAAAGTAATCTTGTTTTTTGTCCCGGTGGATAAAAGCAAGTTTTTATGATTTTCTAAAAAGAGAGGGTGTTTATTAATGTATAAAAACAAATTCAGCGGTAAACTGGCGATATTCTGCAGTGATGAGCGGTTTGTTAAATCAACTCTAACATTCTTAAGTAAATCCCTGGATGCAAAACACTGTGATTTAATGATTGTTCCGGGCGGGCCTGCATTTATCGTTAATAATGAAAAAAACCTGCTTGACAGATTAAAACTCCTGGTAAGAGCCCACGGGATTAAGAGTATTTATAATATTTCTCATGCGGATTGCGGTTACTATAAGAACTGTTATAAGGATTTAAGCCCCGGGTTACTGGTTGATAAACAGCTTGAAGACCTCAGGAAATGCCGGTTAAAACTGAATAAAATGTTCCCTGGAATAACAGTGAAGAATATTTATATAGATATCAGTGAAAAAAGATT
>JAUXDE010000092.1 GCA_030618495.1 Clostridia bacterium | reverse complement strand
CGAATTCCTGCATGGCTGTTATGGAGGCAGGCAAGGCGGTGGTAATTGCCAGCGCGGAGGGAAGCAGGACAACTCCATCGGTGGTTGGTTTCGCTAAAAACGGCGAAGAAATGTCAGGCCAGGTGGCAAAACGCCAGGCAATTACAAACCCGCTAAAGACAGTATTTTCTATTAAAAGGTTTATGGGGAGGAAACTCAACAGCCCCACCATAGAACATGACAGGCAGCTGGTGCCGTATCAGTTAGCGGAGGCTGATAACGGCGATGTGAGGATAAAAATCGATGATAAACTGTATTCCCCGCCGGAAATATCGGCAAAGATACTGCAAAAAATGAAGAAGGACGCTGAAGCGTACCTGGGTGAAAAGATTACACAGGCCGTTATAACGGTTCCCGCGTACTTCAACGACAGCCAGAGGCAGGCGACCAAGGATTCCGGCAAAATTGCGGGGCTCGAGGTTTTAAGAATAATCAATGAACCGACAGCGGCTTCGCTGGCTTACGGGCTTGACAAGAAGAAGAACGAGAAAATCGCCGTGTATGACCTCGGTGGCGGGACATTTGATGTTTCAATACTGGAAATAGCACTGGATGAAGGCGTTATTGAAGTCAAGTCAACCAACGGTGATACGCACCTGGGCGGCGATGATTTTGACCAGAGTGTTATCAAATGGCTTGTGGATGAGTTCAAGAAGCAGGAAGGACTTGACCTATCAAAGGACAGTATGGCCCTGCAGAGATTAAAGGAGGCGGCAGAGAAGGCGAAATGCGAACTTTCCACGACGATGCAGACAGAAATAAACCTTCCATTTGTAACGGCAACCGATTCGGGCCCCAAGCACCTGAACATAACCCTAACGCGCGCTAAATTGGAACAGCTAACCGAAGAACTGGTTAAAAGGACCATTGAACCCTGTAAAAACGCGATGGCTGACGCGCACTTTTCAGCTGGCGATATCAACGAAGTAGTGCTGGTAGGCGGTCAGACGAGGATGCCGAAGGTGATTGAGATTGTAAAAGAAATATTCGGCAGGGAACCCAACAAGGGTGTGAATCCCGATGAAGTAGTTGCCGTAGGCGCGGCAATTCAGGGCGGTATTATTGGAGGTGAAGTGAAGGATGTCCTCCTGCTTGATGTTACACCCCTGTCCCTGGGGATTGAAACGCTGGGAAGGGTTTTTACGAAACTGATAGAACGAAATACCACGATTCCCACGAAGAAAAGCCAGGTATTCTCGACAGCCGCGGACAACCAGCCTGCCGTCACCGTTCATGTCCTCCAGGGGGAAAGGCCGATGGCCCAGGATAATAAGACGCTTGGCCAGTTTGAGCTAGTGGGTATACCGCCTGCGCCCAGGGGCGTGCCCCAGATTGAAGTGACGTTTAATATTGATAGAAATGGAATAGTCCACGTATCAGCGAAGGATCTTGGGACGAAAAAGGAACAGGCAATAACGATAAAATCCTCCAGCGGGCTTGATGAAAAGGAGATAGATAAACTTGTCAAAGAAGCGGAAGCTCATGCCGAGGATGATAAGAAAAAGAAAGAGGGAATAGAGGTAACCAACGAAACGGATTCTCTGGTTTATTCAACGGAGAAATCCCTGAAGGATTACGGTGATAAGCTTGACGCCAAGGAAAAGGAAAAAATTGAAAAGGCGCTTGGCGCGGCAAAGGAAGCCTTAAAGGGCAAGGATATAGAAAAAATAAAGAAAACGAAAGAAGAACTTATGACTGCCGCGCATAAACTTGCCGAGTTTGTCTATAAGGAGGCGTCAAAGAAACAGCAGGCAGAACAAGCCGCTCAGGCAGGGCAAACAGGACAGCCAGGGCAAACAGGTGATCCTTCGGCAAGCTCAGGATCTGCGACATCAGGCCAGGGTGACCCGGGTGGCTCCGGCGATAAGAAAAAAGAAGATGTGGTTGATGCGGAATACAGTGAAGAAGAGAAAAAAGACGACAAGAAATAGGAGAGAAATTGGCGGTTAAACGTGATTACTATGAAGTGCTGGGAGTAAGCAGGGATGCCCAGGTTGATGAAATAAAGAAGACATACAGGAAACTTGCGGTCAAGTACCATCCCGACAAGGTACCAGATGAACAAAAGAAGGCATCTGAGGAGAAGTTCAAAGAGATTTCCGAGGCGTATGCTGTACTGTCCGATACCAAGAAACGGTCGCAGTACGACCAGTTCGGCCACGCGGGTATAGACGGGGCTTACAGTTCGGAAGACATTTTCAGGGGGGCTGATTTTTCCGGGTTCGAAGACCTGTTCAGGGGGTCGGGTTTCGGCGGAAATGTATTTGAAGGCATTTTTGGTGACTTCTTTGGCGGCGGTTCCGGCAGGGGGCAGAGGACTTCAAGGGGTGTTGACCTGGAATACGCTATGGGACTTACGCTTGAGGAATCGTATTCAGGAACGGAAAAAACCGTAGAGCTATACCACACCGTGACCTGCCGCAAATGCGGGGGTTCCGGCAGTGAGCCAGGTTCCGACACTAAGGCCTGTCCCCAGTGCAACGGTACGGGCCGTTTAGGTTACAACAGGGGATTATTCAGTTTCTCGCAGCCCTGCGGTCAATGCGGCGGCGCCGGTAAAGTAATAACGAATCCATGTAAGAAATGCGGCGGCAGGGGCAAGGTAAAAGAGAGTTCAAAGATAAGCGTTAAAATACCCGCGGGGGTTAACACGGGCACCAGTATCAGGGTCAGGGAAAAGGGAGAGGCGGGTGAACTCGGGGGGCCGAGCGGCGACCTTTATATTGTTATAAAGTTAGAGCCGCATGCTCTGCTGACAAGGAGAAACGATGACTTGTATCTTGAAGCCCCCATCAGTTTCACGACCGCGGCCCTGGGCGGCGAAATAGAAGTACCCACGATAAACAGCAAAGTGCGCATGAAAGTGCCGTCCGGCACGCAGCCCGATAAGGTCTTCAGGCTGCCCGGCAAAGGGATGCCTTCGCTTCATCACCGCGGCAGGGGTGACCAGTTCGTAAAAGTCACCGTAAGAGTACCGGTTAAACTTAATTCCCAGCAGAGAAAACTGCTTGAAGAATATGAGCAGGCTGGCGGCGGAAACAATAAGAACATATTTAAAAAGATGTTCGGTTAGAAAGGGTGGCAGATAGATATTTTAACTCCGAGGTCGCTCACGTGAGAGGCTCGCTCTGAATTGTGCGGACGCTGGGGTTAATCCCCGCACAATTAAGCCTCGTCGTCAAAACATCTATCTTTTGTGAGAAAAAGGAAAAGGCGAGAAAGAAAAAGAGGGCAAAAAAGAGTCAGGACTTGACATTTTAAGATGCCTCATTTTTATATATTACCGGAGAATATAAATAAGGACACCATAACCGTTTCAGGCGGTGAGGTTCATCATATTCTTGATGTCCTTCATAAAAAAATAGGTGATAAAATAAGCCTGTTTGACGGGATGGCTAATGAATATACGGCAGAGATCGCCCGGGTAAGCGGTATGGGTAAAAAGCGAGTAATATCTGCCAGAATAATAAGCGCCGGGAAATCCGCTAACGAACCGGGGATAAAAATAACCCTTTACCAGTCTATACCGAAAAGCAGTAAGATGGATTTTATAGTAAGGAAATGCACAGAAGCAGGCGTGTTTAAAATTGTTCCGGTAATCAGCGAAAGGACCGTGGTAAAACTTGATAGCGCAAAGAAACACGCCAGAGTCACGAGGTGGCGGGAAATTGCAAGAAATGCCGCCCAGCAGTCAGGAAGGGGCGTTGTGCCGGAAGTAGGAGGTGTCGTTGATTTTTCAGGCATGCTCAAGGATTGCGCGCAGAAAGATTCATGCAGGATAATACTGTGGGAATCCGAACGGACAAAGAGCCTTAAAGAATATCTTAAAAATAATTACAGGGGAAACTCATCAATATCAATTATTATAGGGCCCGAAGGCGGGTTTTCACACGGGGAGGTTGCTGAGGCTGAAAAAAGCGGTTTCATTAAGGTTACCCTTGGTCCAAGAATTCTCAGGACAGAAACTGCCGGCTTGATTACTACTGCAATAATTTTATATGAATGGGATAGCTAAAAACTTTAAGCCTGCCCCTACGGTGGCTCTTTTAACTTTGGGGTGTAAAGTTAATCAGAGCGAAACCTCTTTAATAGAGAAGCAATTAAGGCAGTACGGTTTTGGCGTTGTTCACTTCAGGGAATACGCGGATATTTATATTATTAACACATGTTCTGTAACCTCAAGGACAGACCGGAAGTCAAGGGAATATATCCGTTCCTTGTTGAGAAGAAACAGTTCCGCCAAAATAATTGTTACGGGTTGTTATGCCCAGCGGGACAAGCGAGGGATAGAATCGATTTCAAGCAGGGTAACCGTATTTCCTAATAAAGACAAAAATAGTATAGCGGATTATATAAACAGGAGGTATGGAAAATTAATTGCGGCTAGAATGGAAACCGCGGTTGGTGATGGGAATAATGGACGTACCAGGGCTTTTGTCAAGATTCAGGATGGATGCCGTAGATTTTGTAAGTATTGCATAATACCTTATGTACGCAGGGAAATTTATTCCAAGCCTGCAAAAGAAGTTATTGATGAGGTCGAATCGCTGGTCGCCGAAGGGTTCAGGGAAGTGGTTGTTTGCGGGATAAATTTCGGGTATTATGATAATCTTCCCGGACTGATTGAGGAGCTGCATTCAATAAGAGGACTGGACAGGATAAGAATAAGTTCAATTGAACCGGTTGACGTGAGCAGCCGGTTAATTAAATTAATAAGTGATTTACCGGGAATATGCCGTCACCTGCACATTCCCCTTCAGAGCGGTTCGGACAGGGTGCTGGAACTGATGGGACGCAAATATACTTCGGGAGATTTTAAAACGCTGGTTGGTAAAATAAGAAACAGTATCCCCGGGATAGCCATTACTACTGACATCATTGTTGGTTTTCCCGGGGAAACTGATAATGATTTTACCCGGACTTACGGGTTCGCCGGGGATATGGGGTTCTCAAAAATACATGTGTTCAGGTATTCACCCCGGCCGGAGACGGAAGCTGCGGGGATGAAGAACAAAGTGCCTGAATTCGTGAAGAAGGAAAGAAGTAAAAGACTACTGGAACTTGAAGTTCGGCAAAGGATGGAATTCTGGAAGAAGCACATGAAAAAGACGCTTAATGTACTTCTGGAGAAAAAGGCAAGAAGCCCGGAAATGGGAGTATTCTTCTCAGGTCTTTCAGACAATTATATCAGGGTTGCCGCCAGGGGAAAGGCCGACGTGAACAGTATAGTCCGGGTGAAGGTGAATGCATTGGGAAGGGATTGTGTTATAGGGGAGATATTGAATTGATAGAACTTGTCAGGAATTTTTCCATTATCGCGCACATAGACCACGGTAAATCAACCCTGGCCGACAGGATTCTGGAGAAAACCCATACGATTACCAAAAGGGAAATGCGCGACCAGGTGCTTGATGACATGGACCTGGAAAGAGAGCGCGGAATAACGATTAAAGCCAAGGCGATAAGGTTGAACTATGTTGCCAAAGATAAGAAAACCTACAGGTTGAATCTTATAGACACGCCGGGGCATGTTGATTTCAGTTACGAAGTCTCGCGAAGCCTGTCAGCATGTGAAGGATGCTTGCTGGTGGTGGATGCTTCACAGGGGGTAGAAGCGCAGACTATATCAAACATCTATCTTGCGAAGGAAAATAATTTGCATATAATTCCCATCGTGAACAAGATAGACATGCTCAATGCCAAAGTGGATGAAGTTAAGGAACAGATATGGGATTTGCTGGAAGATTACGATAATGTGCCTGAGGATATGAAGATGCTTGAAATCAGCGCGAAGGAAGGCATAGGGGTGGAAGAAGTGATTGAAGAAATAGTCAGGGAGATTCCTCCTCCAAAAGGATCAGAAGATGCCCCTCTTTACGGCCTTGTATTTGACTCCGTGTATGATGCGTACAGGGGAGCGGTTATTTACGTCAGGCTCTTTGACGGCAGGGTTAAGAAAGGGATGACCATTCAGATGGTATCTTCGGGAAGAAAATACGAAGTCCTGGAGACAGGGTGTTTCCACCTGAAAATGATGCCTGAAAAAACCCTGGAGGCCGGCAATGTCGGCTACATAGTGGCTAATATAAAGGATATTCACGATGTAAGGATAGGCGATACAATTATTGATGTCAAGAACCCCGCGAGCAAGGTGTTTGCGGGGTTTAATGAAATCAAACCATTTGTTTTCTGCAGTTTATATACCGAAGATAATGCGGATTATGATAACCTGAAAAAAGCCCTGGAAAGACTCAGGTTGAACGATAATTCTTTTGAGTATAAACCGGAGAATTCAACCGTTCTTGGTTTTGGATTTCACTGCGGGTTCCTGGGTATTCTTCATATGGATATCATAACCGAGAGGATAAGGAGGGAGTTTGGGGTAAGACTGCTTATAACTGTCCCAACCGTGAAATACAGTATTACGCTGAGTGATAATAATGGGGACATAACAGTGGACAACCCTT
>JAUXDE010000003.1 GCA_030618495.1 Clostridia bacterium | reverse complement strand
TATGAATATATATCCTTATATTATAATACCTTTACGGATGTGCTGTTTTTGAATTAATGGTAAAAAAACACATTTTCTTTACAATTTTATTACATTAATGAAACCGGCTGAAATGTGATTTATATAACGTGAAGAATGGCTTGGGGTTTGATTTGGGGCACAACACCGCGACTGATTATAACTTGTATTTCACTCCGAACGTGAATGTCCTGCCTAAACTCGTCTCAGCTTTTCCTTCCTCATAACTCTCAAATGACTGGTTTAGAATGTTTCCGACCGTAAGATAAACATCCAGGCTCTTAATAACCTTTTTTATCAGGTTGAAGTTTAACAGGGTATAGTCGTCGAGCGGTTCAACGCTCCCTTCTTTATCCTTGTAGAACCTGTTAACCGCGCTTTCCATGGATAAATACATCACGATGCCGGCATCATCCCAGTTACTGTAAAAGCGCAGGTTGAATGAATGTTCCGGATTATAGGAAAGGACTTTACCTTCATCGTCCTTCGCGTCGAGGAAATTGTAGCAGAATATAACATCAAGAGGATTGAAAACCCTCCAGCGGAATTCGATCTCAGCCCCCTGGGTAAAGGCCGTTGCCAGGTTCTCCCTGCCGTATACCTGCTGACCGTCGTTCGGGTCAAGCCCCAGGTCCGCGGTGACGTTAATCATGTCCGTGATGTTGTTCCTGAACAGCGAGAGCCTGCCCATTAGCCTGTCCTCTATAAACCTCTGTTCAACCCCAAGGTTGAAACTGACAGAGTATTCAGGTTTTAAGTCGGGGTTTCCATCTCTCCAGTATGTCTTGTGCCAGTAATGGTATTCGTAACGATCCTGGAGTGACGGCGCCCTGAACCCGGTGCCCGCTTCAAACCTCAGGCTCGTTTTTTCAGCCGCTTTATAAAGGAAATTTACTTTCGGGGTAAAAATGGGATTCAGGCCCGGGTGCAGGTCAACCCTTAAAGCCGCGACGTAATTGAATCTGTCTGATAACTTAATTTCTTCTTCAACAAAAGTGCTGTAAATATTTTCGCACTTCGCCGGTGTTGCCAATCTCTTAAAATCATCACGCTTCATCTCCACACCTGCGGTGATGCTGTGTTTTTTGCTGAAATCATTGTGGTATACGGCATCCATTTCTACCGTGGTATTCCCGGTTTCCTTTGCATCCTGGTTGAAATCACAGAAATAACCGTCCACCTTGAGGGATGAATTACCTCCATAATCCCTCCTCAAACCCATTGTGAAATCAAACAACGAATCGGTTGCCGGAACACCGCTTTTATTGTAACCGTTCAAATAATACTTTGCGCTCATATCAAGTATATTTTTTTCACTGAGTTTATACTCTGCTTTGGCCATCAGGTTCCTCTGCCTGTAACCGTCAAACGCGCCTGTATTGACCATTTTCCCGCTTAACGTATAATCAAGCTTTCCCGCCTGTGAACCGTATGTTATTCCCATGTTCCCTGTGTTAAAAGTCCCGTACGACGTATCAAGGTTGAATAAGTGTTTCCCGGGGAATTTCCGCGTTATGATATTAATGACTCCTCCAAACGCGTCGCTCCCGTAAATAGCCGAAGCAGGACCCTTTATCACCTCAATCCTCTCAATCATTTCAACCGGGACAACATTCATGTTGATTCCCGTATGTATATGCTCGCTCTTTGTCCTCTTTCCGTCAATTAAAAGCAGGCTGTAATGAGCCGGTAAACCCCTTATAAGCCCTGTCAGCCTGCGGTTACCGCCCAGCGGAGCTCCTCCGGATATACTCAAGCCCGGCACCATGCGTATTGCATCAGCCGCGTCCTTAACGCCCGCCTGCTCCATTTCATTCCTTGTAACCACGTTGGTTTCAATCGGAACGTCCTTTAATATCCGCAAGCTCCTTGTCCCTGTCACTACCACTTCTTCCAGGTTGAAAAGAAAAGACTCTTCATTATCCCCGGCAAAAGACGCCAACGGCAGTAAAACTAACGCCGCTGCTACTCCCAGCGTAGTGTTTCTTACAAATATTAACATTTGCTGGAAATATTTCATTCCGAACCCCGTTAATCTTTCGTTATTTTTATTTGTCACATAGACCCCCATAAAGGTTTGTGTTTAAATGATGAAGAACAGGCAGTGCTTCAGGCGGTTAAATTGACTATGGCTCTTGCGCAGTCCTTTGAGAATATAGTCATCATCTTCAGGTCCTGGTCCGAAAGCTTCCTTTCGGAAACAACGTTGTTTACGTTCAGTACGCCCACCAACTTATCTTCAAGTACCAGGGGCACGATAACGGCTGACTTTATGTCCTTGCATGGTTCATTCTTTTTGAATTCCGGGTTATCCTCATACTCGTCAACAAAGAGCAGTGGTTTTTTCTCCTTTGCCACCCAACCGCTTATCCCTTCGCCTATTTTTACCCTGTTGGTTTTTATTTTATCCTTGTTCAATCCGAGCGTTTTCTTCAGCACTAATTCCTGCGCTTCTTCATCCACAAGCATCAGGGAACCGCTGTCCGTCTTCAAGGTTTTCATTCCCGCAAGTATAATCGTTTCCGCAAGCTTATCAATCGGCATCGGGTTCTTTATTGCCTTGCTTACATCGTACAGGAAGTTTACGTTTTCATCGTATTCATGCGCCACTTCAGGAGGCAGTTCCTTTTTCGTGCATCTCTCTACGGAACTAACAAGGTAATCCTTGCTGAAGGGTTTTGCAATATAATCGTAGGCGCCCATTCGGAAACAATCCATAACAACTCCCATGTCCCCATAGCCCGATATCATTATAACATCCATATCCGGATAATTCTTAACTACTTCAGGCAGAATATCGATTCCCGTCTGTTCCGGCAGAATAATATCAAGAAGAAGAATGTCATACTTGTTATTTTTCAGTTCCTCCAACCCTTCTTCCGCGCTTCCTTTCCCCTCGACTTCATACCCTGCCTGTTTGAGGAGGACTTTCAATAATAACCTTATGCTGTCATCATCATCTATTGTAAGGATTTTCTTAGCGCTCATAGGCTTTACCTCCATTAAATTTTATTGTTTAGAACATCTTATTAATGCCGAGGGCGGGATTTGAACCCGCACGGGTCGCCCCATACGCCCCTCAAGCGTACATGTCTACCAAGTTCCACCACCTCGGCATAGGTTTAGTCTACATTAAAAGGCTCTGCAGGTTTTTCTTCAGCCGGAACAGGAACCTTTTCTTCTTCCGCAATAGCGCTTTCTTCCTCGCCCACTCCTGTTACAGGCGGAGCTGACTGGGTAACCTTATCCATGACTGTTTTTGAAGAACCTCTTGAGGATAATACGGTAAGCCCGAGCGACGTCAGGGCAAAAACAACGGCAAAAACAACTGTTATTTTCTTCATGAACACATCGCCGCCCGCTCCCGAGAACACGGCATCACTGCTGCCCCCGCCAAAAAGATTTGCCATACTGGCGCCCTTCCCTATCTGCAGAAGTATTATGAGAACCAGCACAATCGACGTAATGATGTGAACAACCAGAACCACATTACTCATTATTAATCCCTCCTTCTTAAATTCAAATGCTAAACACTAAATTTAAAACATTAAATCCTAAACTCTATCTTTTAGCGCTGCTATTCCGGGAAGGTCTTTTCCTTCAAGGAATTCAAGCGAAGCCCCTCCTCCCGTTGATATGTGGGTCATTTTATCATTTAGTTTCATCTTGTTTACGGCAGCTACAGAATCACCGCCTCCTATAACGGAAACCGCTCCTTTTCCAGTGGCTTCAGCCACCGCTTTTGCAATTTCCAGCGTACCTTTCGCGAATTTATCTATTTCAAACACTCCCATTGGACCGTTCCATACTATGGTCTTTGCGGATTTTATTTCATCAACGTATTTCTTTATTGTCTTCGGGCCTATATCAACACCTATCTGCCCTTCGGGAATATTGAGCTCCGGTATCTCCCTTGATTCCGCGTCAGGCGCAACTTTGTCGGCCGTTATATGGTCTTCCGGCAGAAGAAGCTTGACATTATTAGCTGCCGCCGCCTCCATTACTTCTTTTGCCGTGCCTATTTTATCCTCTTCAAGAAGGGAATTCCCTATGCTTATGCCTTTTGATTTCAGGAAAGTATAAATCATTCCTCCGCCTATTATCATTGTATCAACTCTTCCGGCAAGGCTCTTAAGCACTTCTATCTTTCCTGATATTTTTGCGCCGCCCAGTATCGCTACAAACGGCTTCCGGGCGTTATTCACTGCATCGCCGAGATAATCTATTTCCTTCTGAACCAGGAACCCCGCCACCGCGGTAAGATGACTTGTCACGCCCACAGTCGAAGCATGCGCGCGGTGCACCGTGCCGAAAGCCTCCTGAACGAATACCTCTGCCATTGAAGCAAGTTCCTTTGCAAAATTATCGTCATTGCCTGTTTCTTCCGAATGGAAGCGAAGGTTTTCCAGAAGCAGTATTTCCTTTGGCTTCAATGCCCCCGCCATTTCCCTTACTTCCTCCCCGACACAGTCAGGAGCCATCATCACTTTTAAAGCTGAAGGAACGAGTTCTTTCAGCCTTTCTGCGACAGGTTTCAGGCTCAGTTCCGGCTTCACCGTTCCCTTTGGCCTTCCGAGATGGGAACACAGTATCACGGGACAATCATTATCAAGGATATAATTTATAGTCTTCAATGCGGCCTTTATCCTGGTATCATCCGTTATATTCCGGTTTCCATCAAGCGGAACGTTGAAATCACATCTCATGAGCACTTTCTTTCCCTTAATATCAATATTCGCAATTGAAAGTTTAGCCATTGGTCTTTGCGGCCTCCTTAGTGTTATTTGGTTTTGTTCAGAGGCTCAATTAAAAACATATCCTGGTTGTATTCAACGGGATGTCCGTTTTCAATCAATACCTTAATTATCCTTGCATCCTTATCAATTGTTATTTCCCTCATAACTTTCATCGCCTCAATCATGCAAATCCTGCCGCCCGATTTTACCTCATCCCCCGCGCTTACATAAACCGGGCTATCCGGCGAAGGCGACAGGTAAAATGTCCCCACCATTCTCGATTTGACCGTCATATAGTTACCATCATTCAGCTCCGGGGCATTGGCGGAATTGCTTACTTCAGCCCCGCGGACAGCCTGCGCTTTATTAACATGGGCATTACTGTTGTTATTAACGGAATCATCGTCTTTCTTGAATCCTATTTTTACCCCGTTTTTTTCCCAGAGAAGCTCAACAACGTCCGTTTTCTTCAGGGAACCTATGAATTTTTCAACTTTTTTTAATTCCTTGTCTATACTCATTTTTTATCTCCCTGAGGTTTGTCCTTTTTAATTTCTTGACACGTACTTGCCCGTTTCAACATTAATCACTATTGAATCCCCTATGTTAATGAACAACGGAACCTGCACTTCAATGCCTGTTTCAACGGTTGCCTGCTTCTGGACATTAGTTGCAGTGTCTCCCCTGTGTCCGGGTTCGGCGTATGTAACTTTTAAAACAATGTTCTTGGGTAAATCCACCCCTATTATCCTGTCTACATGCATGAGAATATTCACATCCATATTTTCTTTTAAGAATCCCACCGATTTTCCCAGCTGTTCCTTAGACAATGAAATCTGTTCATAGGTTTCCATGTTCATAAAAAAACAACCGTTCTTATCGCTGTACAGGTACTGGTGTTTTTTTCTTTCAAGGTACGTTTCCTCTATCTTGTCCCCTCCCCTGAAAGTTCTTTCCGTAATGGCTCCTGTGTCCAGGTTCTTAATTTTTGTCCTCATCACCGCTCCGCCTTTACCCGGCTTATGGTGCTGCCTGTCAAGGACAACATACAGTTTCCCGCCCACAATAATATTCATTCCCTTCCTGATGTCAACAGCGTTAATCATTTTTTTATCTCCAAACGCTCTGTTTAATTATAGAATCTGATGGCCGTTCTTTGTGACCAGCACCATGTTCTCAAGTCTTACCCCGCCCATGCCGGGTACGTATATCCCCGGCTCAACGGTTACCACCATCCCCTGCTTCAACACTTCTTTGCTCCTGGAATTCATATAAGGCTTTTCATGCACATCAATTCCTACTCCATGTCCCAACCCATGGATAAAGAACCTGCCAAACCCCGCTTCATTTATTACCCTGAACGCTTTATCATACAGCGTCCGGCACCGCGCTCCCGGCCTGATTGCTCCGGTAGCTTCACTCTGCGCTTTTCTTACCGCAGATAGTATTTTTTTAAATTTTAACCTATGGATATTACCTAAAAAAAACGTCCTTGTCAAGTCGGAACTATAACCTTCGTACCTGCAACCCGAATCAACAATCACTATATCGTCTTTTTTTATCTTCCTTTTCCCGGGAATATGATGGGGATAAGCGCTGTTCGGGCCCGAGGCAACAATAGTATTGAAGCTGATATCTTTACCGCAAACCCCCTTAAAATACCATTCCATCCTGCCCGACAATTCATTTTCCTTACAACCTGGAATGATACTCTTTTTTATATGACTGAAAGCTTTTTTACACACCCGCGCGCTTTTCTTAAGCAGGCTGATTTCTTCTTCATCCTTTATCATACGCATTAATTCTATCCGGTCGTCTCCGGGAATAATACTGCAGCCCTCAAACCTCTTAATAAACCGGCGGTACAACCCGTAGGAAACATATGACTGTTCAATGGCAATTCTTTTTAACCCCTGGTTCTTTATGCTTTTCCTTATGGCGCCAACCAGGTCTTCTTTAGCGTTTACTATTTTTGCGCCCCGGGTACAGTCCCTTGCCTGATTGAAAAGCAAGGGATGAACGAAAACCTCCAACCCCTGGGGGGACATCAGCCCCATGCATCCATCCGCGCGAAAACCTGTCAGGTAAAACAGGTTTGAAGGGCTTGAAACAATCAAACCATCCACTTTCCTGCTTCTTAATATACATTCAAGACGTTTCAGTCTTTTTGTCTCATTCATTGACTATTCTTGCCGGCTTGCCTGGCGAAACTTATTATATCCACTGACACTTCTTCTATTGACTTACCTGAAGTATCTATCATCAAACTGCAGCGCTTATAAAAAGGAGCCCTTTTTTCAAGGAGTTCCTTTATTTTTCCGGCAGGGTCATTAACGTTTAAAAGGGGTCTGTAAATCGCGCTCCTGGTTCGTTTTAGAATCACTTCGGGTGATGCCGCAAGACAGATTACCATACCGTTCTTCTCAAGCTCCTTCATGTTCTCTTTCTTCAAAACAACCCCGCCACCCGTGCTTATAACAAAACCATCAAGCAGCGCGACGCATTTCACCACTTTTGCTTCAATCCCGCGGAAATACTTTTCTCCTGAATCTTCGAATATCCGATGAATTTTTCTGCCCACGTCTTTTTCTATCACCTCATCGGTATCAATATATTGCATATTAAGGGCTTTTGCTGTTTTTTTCCCGACAGCAGTTTTGCCCGTCCCCATAAATCCTGTTAAAACGATATTCATTTAATGGTTCTTCACATACTCTATGTACGCGTTGTAGTTGCTTTTCATACCGAACAGGCAGTCTCCGCCGAATTTTTCCTTTATGGCCTTTGCTATTTCAAACGCCACTACTGATTCACCCACTACTCCCGCCGCAGGGACGGCGCAAGTATCCGCGCGAACAACCTCCGCTTTAACCTGTTTCTTAGTAAGTATATCAACAGAACGCAGCGGGGTTTGCAATGAAGGTATCGGCTTCATCACCGCCCTTACAATTATCTTTTCACCATTGCTTATTCCGCCTTCTATACCCCCGGCGTTGTTTGTCCTCCTGTAGTATCCCCTGCCGCGCTTTTTAGGAGACCTAAAAAATATTTCATCATGAACTTCACTGCCCATCTTTCTTGCAAGGTCAAAACCAGCGCCGATTTCAACGCCTTTTATACCCTGTATGCTCATAATCGACCGGGCAATCTTAGCATCCAATTTCAGGTCCCACTGGACATGACTCCCGAGGCCCGCAGTAATATTATGCACAATCACGCTAAAAATACCGCCAAGAGTATCACCTTTCTTATGAGCGGCATTTATAGCCTTCACCATCATATTATCTGCGTTTTTATCGGGACATCTCAATTTTGACAATTCCACTTTTTTTATGAATTTTTCAATATCCACCATGTATGTTTTCGGCAGTTTAATGGAGACTCCTCCTATCTCATTGGTAAAACTCAGGACCTTGACCCGGAGAACATCCAGGAGTTTTTTGCATACTGCCCCCACGGCTACCCTTGATGCTGTTTCCCTTGCGCTGGAACGCTCAAGAATATCCCTGATATCACTGCGCCTGAACTTCAATACTCCCGGCAGGTCGGCATGGCCGGGGCGGGGATGCGTCAGGGGTTTCTCCATGATTTTTATGTCACGGGTCTCCCTTATAGACATCGTGTCTTTCCATTTACTCCAGTCCTTATTCTCTATCATCATACTGATAGGGCTTCCGATGGTTTCCCCGAAACGGATACCGCTTAATATTTCCACCCTGTCCTTTTCTATTTCCATCCTCTTGCCCCGTCCATAACCATGCTGTCTTCGTCTTAGTTCCTTGTTTATGTCATCTTCATTCAGCCTGAGGCCTGAAGGTATCCCCTCAAGCACTACAACCAGGCATTTACCGTGAGACTCTCCCGCAGTATAATATCTCATCATCGCTACCTCCCTTTTTGAATTATGGGGACACGTACTTAATTATTTTTTCTCAGACCATGCTCATAAAATAATTAAGTAAGCATTGAAATAATTAAGTACGTGTCCCCATAATTCTTTGTTTTATTATCGCCTTTCTCATTACTTCCACCGGGGCCTTCTTCCCCCGCTGACATTGGGAACAGAATACTTAAGTATTCTGTTCCCAATATATTACCCACTCACTTTCCTTATTATTGCTTCTCTCATAACTTTCACCGGGGGTTTCTTACCCGTCCATATCGCAAACGCCAGCGCTCCCTGGTGGACCAGCATCCCCAATCCGCCAAGAGCTTTTAACCCTTTCTTCCTTGCTTCTTTAAGAAGCTTTGTTTCAATATTGTAGACTACGTCATATACAAACAATTTCCCGTGGAACCACTCCGGATTTACCAGGCAGGGGTCTTTTTTATGCATCCCCACAGTAGTGGCATTTATCAATATATCGATATTCTTCATTACTTTTTTTATTTCTTGTGTACTTACTACGCGCGCTTCCGTTCCGGAAGACACTTTCCCGAAACATTTCCTTATATGGTTTTTCAACGCATTTGACTTCTTTGAATCAATATCCGCAATCAGGATGGTTGAAACCCCGACGCCTGCCAGCT
The DNA here is from genome assembly GCA_030618495.1 of Clostridia bacterium. Lineage (GTDB taxonomy): Bacteria > UBA6262 > WVXT01 > WVXT01 > JAUXBS01 > JAUXBS01. The sequence goes on along the minus strand of JAUXDE010000003.1, from coordinate 24,398 downwards.
TCACCCCTATTGCCCTGCCTACTCCGCCCGCGCCAACCAGCAGGACGTTCTTGCCCCTCGGGTTTATTCTTCCTTCGCTTTTCAATGAAATAATGAAACCTTCGGCATCCGTGTTATATCCAATCAATTTTCCGCCTGAATTATGAATGGTGTTCACTGCCCCTATAAGTTTTGCGTCGCCTCTTAGGCCATCCACGTATTTTAAAACTTCCTCTTTATACGGCGCTGTTACGTTAACACCCAAAATATCCAACGGCTTGATGCTCTGCACCGCCCTTTCAATATCCCCGGGCTTTACGGGCATCGGGATGTAGGTGAAGTCCAATCCCAGCCGCCTGAACGCGGCATTATGCATCGCGGGGCTTAAAGTATGGCCTATGGGATAGCCCATAAGTCCCACAATTCTCGTCGTGCCTTCTATTCTATTCATTCCGTCCTACTTTCCGCCTAACATAAGGGACTTTATTCTTACGGAAGGAGCCCCCACACTGCCGTAGAACTTAATATCGCTTGCAACGGAATCAATTGAATTCAACAATTCAATTATATTCCCAGCTATTGTAACACCGCCGACCGGTTCTCTACATTTACCGTCCTTAATCCACGTTCCGTTAATACCTATTGAAAAATCACCCGATATGGTATCAACAGTATGCATACCCAGGGTGCCGAACACGTATATTCCCCTGTCAATATCAATTAAGCTTTCCCTGTCAACACTGCCCGCCTGAAGAATCAGGTTCCCCGGCTCAACTCCCGGAATCCCCCTGAAAGTCCTGGCGGCATTACCCGTTGATTCAACACCGCCCTTGTTCGCGGTATAATCGTTGTAAAGGAACCCCCGAAGCACCCCGTCCTCAATTAAAACCGTTTTTTGCGTACCTGTCCCCTCGGCATCAAAAACGGAAGTCCCCACACCCCTCTCAAGCGTGCCGTCATCAACGAGATTCACGCAGGAACTTGCGATTTTTCTGCCGGTTTTTTCCGCAAAAAGCGACTTTCCCTTCTGAACCCTGTCAGCGCACAAACTGCCGGAAAGCGCTTCAAGAAACTGGCAAGTTACCATCGGGTCAAATACGACAGGTACGCTCTGGCTCTCAACCTTGCGGGAACCCAACATGGAAATCGCGCGGGAACATGCCGTTTCCACTATTCCCTCATAATTCAGGTCACTAAAAAACCTCTTATCCTCAACGTCCCAACCTGATTGAATCTCCCCGGCGTCTTCTGCAACCAAGTCAAGTTCCGCTGAATAAAGCGTTCCCTTGTATGTTTTCCCGGGCACCTCTGAATTGACAATCCCCACTTCATAATCACTCGTTGAAAACGAGGACCTTATAACTTTCTTAATCCTCTTGTCATACTTTAACGCTTTCTGCTCCATCGACCTTGCTATGTCTATTTTTTCATCTGACGACATGCTCTCCAACCTGTCATCACATAAATCGTACAACCTGTTTTTTTTCGGCATCAATGCCCCGGGCATTCTGTTATACCTGTCTTCACTCGCGCTGTCGGCATTTGCCTTCGCCTGCTGCACCATCCTGCTTAAGGCTGCGCCTTCAAAATCCGTTGCATACGCGAATCCGACCTTACCTGCTGAAAACATCCTCAAACCCATGCCCGCTGACCGGCTTACATTGATATTTTCAATTTTACCTCCGGACACCTCTACCGTGAAATCATTTGAACGCCTGGTATATAATTCCGAAGGTATTCCCCCCGTCTTTGACAATACTTTTTTTCCCAGCTCAATCATCGATGCCTCAATTAATCCCTATGCATAGAAATATGATGCCAATCAATATGATTACCACACCTATTTTTCTCCTGTGATTAATAATCACCTGGTCATTAAAAACGTTTGCCTTCACCCAAGAATTTATTTTGATTATGCTATCAGGCCTGTACAGATAACTCAACCCAACCAATAATAGTATAAAACCGATTATCACTTTAATCATTTTTCCTCCGAACGTTAATATGCCCCAGACTTGGAAAACATTGCAGGAAACGTTTTCATCATTATTATGAAATCAAGCTTAAAACTCCAATTTTCTATATAATAAATATCCAGTTTAATCATATCTTCATAACTCAAGTCACTTCGTCCGCTTATCTGCCAGTACCCTGTAATACCGGGCAATACTCTCAGTCTTTTTTTCGCCCAATCATCATAATAGGACGCCTCCCATAGCACCTGGGGACGAGGACCTACTATACTCATATCCCCCTTAAGCACGTTATAAAATTGCGGTATTTCATCTATGCTGTACCTGCGTATGAACTTCCCTATCTTTGTTATCCTTGGATCATCTTTTATTTTGAAAACAGGCCCTTCCCTCTCGCTCAGATGCATCAAATCTTTTAACATGTCATCAGCGTTGGCAACCATGCTTCTGAACTTCAAAAAAGAGAACTTATCTCCCCTGTGTCCCATACGCAACTGTTTATGGAATACCGGGCCTTTTGTGTCCAGTTTTAACAATAACGCTATCAACAATAGGGGAATAATGGTAATGGAAATAGCCAATATTGAAATAATGATATCTGAAATTCTTTTCAGCAAGAAATTGCCCCTTGATAAAGACACCGGATTTATCTGCAGGACCGGGGTTCCGTAATAATCGTCCATGGAAATGCTTCCCAGCCTCAACTCAAGGATGTCGGGCAATACGTTTATTTTAACATTCAACGCTTCGCACGCATCCACGAGCCCCAAAACCTCTTTGTGGTTTACCGGGGACTTCGCTACGATTATTTCATCAATCCCCTTGCCGCTCAGATACGCCTCAATGTCTTCTCCTGGTTCCTTCAGAACGGATAATTCAGTATTATGCTTCTTCTCCAGAATGGACCTTATTGCCTTCAAAGATTCTCCGCTGCCTATAATTAACAGTTTATATTTTACCCCCAGCCATTTGTTGACAAAATACTCCAGGCACTTGATTATCTCATGAAATAAATATACGAGCAAAGTGGCTATTATTCCCGTATAAATCAATACCAGCCTTGAATATGAAAAATCACGATACATGAAACTCAGCCCCATGATAATAAGGGAAGCAAAAACATTGGCTCTTATTACCTGAAAAAACTCAACATAAGCATCCACGCTATGTTTCTTCCCGTAAAACCCGTAATGGATATAAATCAAAATCCAAATTGACACTGCCAGGGGAATAACGTTGCTGTAAGCCGTAAAAGACGGGATTCCCTTCAAAACCGGCACAACCTGAGAATAAAACCTTAGCTTATAAGCCAGCATGAAGGATAAGAATACCAACACGGCATCGGTAATTAACAATAAAGCTCTAAATATATTCCAAGTGTTTTTGTTCTTCATTTTAGTCCCTAAGAAATTAGCTTACTTATAACTATAAATATATCAAAATATCATTATATTATCAATAATATATTATAAGATTATTAAACTCCTGCCTTTTCATATTCTTCCAGGGTTTTTTCTGCGGTGGCTTTCCATGAAAACTTTTTCACTCTTTCCAGCCCCTTCTTTATCATTTCTTTTCTCAGGGATTCATCCTTCAACACCCTTTCCATGGACCGGACAATACCGTCTATATCGTCCGGGGCGACCGTAATGCCCGCGTCTCCCATGACCTCCGGAAGAGAAGATGTGTCTGAAGAAATAACGGGAATCCCGCATGCCATCGCCTCAATTGGGGGCAGGCCGAATCCCTCATAAAACGAAGGGAATACAAACATGTCGCAGGCATTATAAAGCAGTGGAAGCTTGGCTTCCTCTACGTATCCCGTAAATATCACAGCATCCTTCAGTCCGAGTGATTCCACTATTTTGTAGGGTTCGGGATACCTTTCATCCTTTCTGCCCGCAATTACCAGTGAACCTCCAAATGCCTTTTCTCTCTTCAGTTTATGAAAAGCCTTAATCAACCCAACCAGGTTTTTTGTGGGGTCCTGCCTCCCTACGTATAAAACATTCTTTTCAGAAAGCCCGTATTCGTTTTTTATGTTATTTATTCTTTCCTTATCTTCTATTACACTATATTCTTCCCCTGCGCCGTAGTAAATAACTCTTACTTTGTTTGAGGGAACGTTGAAAGTTCTTTGGATGTCATTTTTTGAATTCACAGATGCGGTAAGAACCCTGAATGACCGTCTAATGATTATCCTGTTAAACATCCTGTAAAAGGCAAGAAGCCTGGCTTTTTTCGAGCGCGGACAAAGCCCGGGGTACAGGTAGGGCGTCAGGTCATGCATGGTAATGATTAGCTTGATTTTCCCGATAAAAACCGGGGCAATGAAATCAGGTGAATGAAAAACATCCACATCTTCTTTTTTCAGGAAACCCGGCAGTGAAAGCTGGCTCCTTAAAGAAAACGGGCCCGGTTCAAACACCTTCCCCGAGAATCCAGCTTTGTTTTCAAGTCCATACCCGCCCATTATGCTTTTAAGCGACTCTCGGTTGTCAAAAACAAGCAGGTAACTGTTTTTTTTATCAATCCCCGCAAGAGCCCTTACAAGACTAAGGACATACCGGCGTATACCGCCAGTATCCCGCGTTATCCATCTCAAATCAAGAGCAATTTTCATCACGATTTACCTGACTTTTCAACTGCTTCATAGACTTCCAGCGTCTGTTTTGCCGTTGTTTCCCACCTGAAGCGCCCCGCTCTTTCAATCCCCCTCTTTACCAGTTTATCCCTTAGAGAACCGTTCATGAGCGTCTCATACATCGCATCAGCCAACTCTACGGTGTTCTTTGGATTAACGAGAACAGCTGCGCCTTCCGCTATTTCGGGCATTGACGAAACATTTGAAGTAACAACCGGTACCCCGCACGCCATTGCTTCAACCACGGGCAGCCCGAATCCTTCGTACAATGCCGGATAAACAAATAAACTTGCGGCATTGTACAGCAGAGGAAGCTCTGAATCTTCCACCTTCTCCAGTATAATTATATCATCCTTTACCTTGGAATCGCTTAGCGCCTTGAATATATCGTCGTAAAGCCAGCCTTTCCCTCCCGCAATGACCAATTTAATCTTTTCAGTCAGCCTGGTTTGCAGGATTTCATACGCCTTAATCAGTCTCGCGACATTCTTCCTTGGTTCCAGCGTGCCTACGTTAAGTATGAAAGGTCCGTCCAACGAATACTTACTTTGAACAGAATCAATTAAATCCCTATCGTCAATTTTACGGAATACCTCATCGGCTCCTCCATAAATCACTTCAATCTTTTCCTCGGGGATATTGAATATTTCCAAAATGTCATTCTTTGTACTAACCGATATGGCTATTATTTTATCTGCCCTCCTGAGAGCCATTGTAGTCATCACTTTAACAAAATAACTGTATTTCCGAGGGAAAAGTGAAGGAAACTTAAAAACCACCATATCATATATCGTTATTACCAACCGGCACCTTGTACCCCACGCGGGCAGAATTAAGAACGGCGAATGAAAAACGTTCACATCTTTTCTGAACAGCTTATAAGGCAGGCAGGTATTCGCCCATATTTCCGATAACGGGTGACTCTCAAAATTCACAACGCTTTTTACATGGTGGAATTTTCCCTCCCGGCGCCCGGCAATTTCGTTAAAGAATAGAAAGTATTCATTTGAACCGTCTATTTTTCTTAAATTGCTTATCAGGTTCCGCGTATAATTTCCAATGCCGCTTTTCCTTTTGTTGCCCAGCATGCGGCAGTCAATAGCTATTTTCATATTTATCACTAAAACTTCGTTTCAAACGCGGCATGAATCTTGGCTTTATTCATGAAGTCAGACAGGAGGTCCGGAAGGCCCATCGCAACGCTGATATTAATCTGTCCGACCAGCACTTTCATGCTTATTCCTATCCCGTACCCCATGCCTCCGCCCACTCCCCCTTTTGCCCCCGTTCCGGTACTGATATAACCAGAAATATCTTCTATCGTTGTTATATTTTTTGTTTCTTCATTGGTGCTGTTCCAACAAGCTCCTACATCAAAAAACACCGACACAAAAGATTCCTCGCTCAGTATTAAACGGAACTCATTGTTGAAAACACACATTATCTCCCCGTTGAACTGGTCTTCAAAAAAGCCCCTTAAATTCTTTGCCCCCCCGAGTTTAAAATGCTTATGTACCGGTATCAGTTCTTCTGAGTTTGAAAATACCGCTTTACCGTTACCCCTGAGCGAAATCACTTTGTTCTTTGAGATATTAAAATAATGCCTTAAGTTCCCGTCTATTTTATACGTTATGTGAAATATGGGTGAACTCTCCATTGTTTCAAAAGTAACCGATAAATCATCCTTGAATCCTCTCGTGGGATTCCACGGGATATCCAGGGTTTCCAGCTCAACTCCAAACGTATAATCAAAAGTGAATGAATCCTTTACTTTATCATTTGGAAGATTAGAAATCGTCGTTTGCCCGAATTTAAAAACTCCGCTGAATAACTGGGTAAACGAAGTAAGAACAGAAACGTCCCAGCTGCTATTGGTATATTCATATTCATTTTCCTTATTACCCTTATTGATTATATCCTCTTCCTGTCTCACATGAAAACCGGCTTCAACCGGCTGACCGAATAACCAGGGCTCAGTAAAACTTAACTCCGTGATAAACCTGTCCTCGCTCTTCCTTTCCCAGTGAAACTTAAGTTTTCTCGCCGTGCCGAACAGGTTCCCAAGGTCAATATCAACCTGGCCTACTAAAATGCCTTCCTCATCTTCATTCGTAGGCGGGTTATAACCGATAATACCGCCGGCTTTGCTTACCTTCTGCTCCTTCACCTTAACGACCAGCTTCACCTGCCCCTCAACGTCGGTATCGTACAGCTCCATACTCTCATATCTTACAACTTGCAGTTTCAGTAAACGCCTTTTTATCTCATCCAGCTTCTCCATGGTAATATACTCGCCTTCCCTGACCCTCATCTCTCTTATAATCGTGCTTGTTTTTGTAAACTCGTTACCCAACACCTCTATGACACCTACCTGTCCGCGTTTCCCCTCATCAATTGACAGCATAATATTTATCGTATGTGTATCCCTGTCTACGGATATTCCCGGAAATATCCTGGCGTCCGGGAAACCGTCGCTTTGATACGATGTCAGTATTGTATTTATATCCTTTCCTATTATATTCTCATCAAAAGTTTTGTTCTCTTTGGAAATCAGCATTCCCTTGATAAAGTTTAAAGGATAAGTCATGTTCCCTTCAACGTCGATTCTTTCCACAAGGTATTTATCCTTCTCGTCTATCCGGGTCCTTAAAACTATATATACGTAATCCTCGTCTTCACTGGTGAGTTCCACTGATTTTGTAATAATGGCAAATATATAACCTTCATCCCTGTACTTCAGGAGTACCTTTTTCATGTCCTGCAGGAAAACCTCTTCATCAAAAATATGATTCTTCCTTGTTTTCATCATTTTTTTTATAATACTCTCATCTATTACCGTGTTCCCGGAAATCAGTATATCGTCTACATACCGCTTCTTCTCCTGTTCGATGATTTTTTCATCAACATCAAGTTTCACTTCCCCCTCGGATTGCTCAACCACAACCCCCGGCTCTTTCTGTACATCCGTCGCCTCCTGCTCCTCCTGCAAAAACGCCATCGCCGGGATGAATGCCAGCAAAGAAACCACAATAATAATATTAATTACCCTTTTCATAACCTTTTTCTTGTGTGAATCCTATAAAATAAATAGTTTTCTTTTTGTTTTTCTTTTTACCCCGCTGTTGATTTATCCACCTTCCAGGGCCTGTCCCGCAAAACGGATTCATCCCGTTCTTTACGGGGCTCCTCTTAAAAGTGAATCTGCACTTCTGCCCTGAACTTCATCTCCAGGGCATACAATAATATATCCAGGATGTTTTTATCATTATTTTTCTGTTCGTCTTTATTAAAGTCCTCCATAATATTTCTACGCTTTTTATAATCCTTGCCCCAGGGACTATGAAAATCAAAAGAAAGGGAACTGTTCACATTTCTGCCTACCTTGTAGTTGCCGTCAATTTTGATTTTCTCTGACTCAGTGATTCTTTCATACGCGGGCAGTGTCTCTTTCTTCTTGGTGTAAGTTACCGATATTCTTCCCTTGGAACTCATGGAAATATTTGCCTTCCCCGTGTGTTGCCAATTTGTCCTATTTGCAGCTTTAGTGTTTCCATTGTCCTTTTCTTCTAAATAATTATACGATATAGCCAGAAACTTAAATACTTGCCATTTTGCGTTAACTATCCAGTCCTGCTTGTCTACCCATGTATTCGTTGTTTTATCGATGTCATACGCATTCAGTATGGTAGTAGAACTTGAACCCAGCTTGTAGGTGCCGGTTAAAGATAAACCTTTAAGAACATTTGACTTCAAGGTTACTGACGTATCGTTTGAAAAGATATTCTTCAGTTCATTCGTAAAACGTTTGTTACTGTCGGATTCTTTTAGTTCCAGCCTGCAGTTTATAAAATGATTGCCCTTAAGCAGGTTAAGAATATGGTTGCGCCTGAATACATCGGAATCTCTGCCTTCTCTTTCCTTGAATTCTATCAGGTCTATTAACTTCCATTCACTAAACCTGTCCTGCAGGAATATCCTTTTCCGGTCATTTTGGTTCGCGGTTACTTCCGTTAAAGAAAAATTGTTTTCAAGTGACCAGTTCATAAGTATATTCTTAACCAGCCAGCCCGGTTCTCCGGGCATAAGGTACTTCGGGTGCATATTCAGCCTCAGAGTTGCGTTAATGGTTGAATAAGTAGTAGTTGTAGACAACTGCGTGTTAAACTGGTTTTTCATACTATAATTCAGCATTGTCTTCAGGGACTTTTTCAGGATTTTCGGATTGTAGTTGGTTTTCATGTCAATCAGGTTACTTGTCGTAGTCGTAGTTGAACCTGTTTTACTGTATCTATTCGCTTCCCTGTCGTTAAACGTCAAGTTAGTCCTGAAATACGTTCCCCTTCCGGGGGTAAATCCAAATTTTAGAGTATCCGTCCTTTCATTAGAATCCAGCCATAGGTTTTGACTGCTCTTCCATACATCATAATCACTGTCAACGTTCAGCGTCCTCCTGTCCCTCTCTTCCCTTCCAAACGACAGATTCAACCACGATACCTCCCTCGTGCTTATTCCCCACTTGAAAACGTTCTGAATGGCGGCTCCCTTGGAAACCGGCGCTGTCGACTGATTGATTGTTGTGGTTTCCTCATGATACCTGGATATTCTCGGGGTTAATTTCCATAAATTGTATTTGACTTCATACTGCCATTTTTCCCTGCCCGACCCATTATTGGTACCCGCATTTCTATAATATGTTGTTTTCTTAAGAAGAGCATCATAGTAACCTGTAACATTCAGCGACCCGGGTATTTTATTCATTTTGTTTACGGATAATTTGATATTTCTGAAACCCCCGGAAATATTTGTATTCGTTTTATCCTTAAGGGATGTATAAGTCGTTGTATCGGTATACACGTAGTATTCTTTCATTACGCCAATGTTTGGCGTGAACGAAAGAAACGAAAACGGCTTGTACGTCACTTCGGTTCCGGCGTTCAACCTTGCAGGCTTGCCCGTTGCCGGACTTGCCGCCAGGTCCCATTTATCCGTAAATTTTACCGGCTTACTCTTTCCCAATGAAATAAATTCTGTGCCTTCATACCTTAAATTTCCCCTCCAGTCCAGGTTACCGAGCGTAATTTTTCCTATTTTCATATCATTAAAACTTGAACTAAAATTCAACTTACCGGCAAGCCCGCTTGAAAACCTTTCATAATCGGTTTTTCCAGGCATGTTATAGAGTATATTATTGTCCTTGCTGGAACCGGCAAGCTCTCCTGTCAACGAAAACATTCCCAGCTTTAGGCTGCTGTCCAATGACAGTATTGAGTGTCTTATCGGCGGCGGCGGTAAACTCGTGCTCCTCAGTTCATCTATAGTGTTTGTTGAAATAGCGACCCAGGCATCCTTCGGCTTGCCTGCTTCCTTGTCATAAAGCTCTTCATTCGAATACTCATCATCCTTCTCCTGCAGGAGCGTAATACCAAGTTTCATTTTTCCGTCTAACAGGTTCTTTGATTTCGCGCGCGCTCCGATTGTCGAGCGGGTATAATACGCATCCCGGTATTCAAAATCCACCACTATTATCATATTGGATGTAATCGGCCTGTTTATCTGGGAAAATGTAATGGTAGCAGCATTATAATCTATGGTATAGTCATTTTCCTTTCCCCTGACCATCTTCTGAAGCCCCTTGCCCGAACTCCGGTCATCCACCCAGACAGTTTCCGTACCTGCCATTATGATACGATTTTTAACAATTTCATAAGGACCCTGTGAATCCGTTACATTCTTTATTTCCACCGTGGTATATCCGCCGCCTGTATTGGCGGTAAATAAAGTAATGTCAACGGGTTCAAGCACTATATCACCCTTTATGCCTTCTAATTTTTTAGTGTAATTATTGAACTCTCCCCCGGAAAACGCAACACTGTAATCACCAAGCGTCAACATTGATTCCTTATACCCTACTTCAATGTATATCTTGTCCATTTCTTCAATAACCGCCGTGTTGCCTTCGGGTTGTATAGGCATGCTCTGGTTGGATAACAGCATTTTCACCCTAACGTCTTCCGTCACATTGCCGGATATGTCCAGCCTGAGAGACTGGTTCATTACGGTAGTGCCACCTGGCTGGAACTTCATTTCAAATGTCTGCGCACCCCCCACCGTAAGCCGATAATCCTTCTTTTTCTGCTTTTTCATGAAAGAATCCGTTTTTATTATGGACTGCCCACCTTCACTAAATTGTTTTTTTCTTCCGTAAGAATCGGAAATATCAAAGGGGAAATACCTGTAAGACATTTTGAAAGCGGTTTTTGCGGAAACCGGCTCCTCAAAAAACAATCTACCGCTGAGATAATCTATCGTGTAATCAACATCCTTATTCAACTCCCTGCCTTCCATTATTATAACTTCCGTCCCGGGAATTACATGTTTTTCGCCCGTTAAATATGGGCCTGTCTTATCCGTCCCCATAAAGATTTCTTCCTTCTCATAAAGGTTATAAGATTCCTTTTCTTCCGGCAAGGCCTCTTCAATAAGACTATCTATGGCTATGTCGACAAAGAACTTCCACTTCCCCTTAGTAATAATATTAAACGGCAAATACTTATATATCACCTTAAAGGTGTCGGTATCAGCAATTGGCTCCTCAAAATTAACTTCCCCCCTGTAATAATCCATGTAATAGTCCATATCGCGGTTTCTGATTCTTTTTCTTGTCCATACGGTTTCCTCTTCGGGGATTATTAATTTATTTTCGAGAACGTACGGCCCCTTCCCCCCGTCACCCTTCAGCACATATTCCTTTTTCAATATCCTTAATGAAAGGTCCCTTCCCAGTCCAGGCACCAGCTTCTTCGTATCTGCCGTCATGAACCGGGAATCAATCGCAATGAATTCCGTGAATGCTTTAAAGGGAAAACATGCATAAATCACCTTAAATGAAGTCGTTTCAGGCAGGAGTTCCTTGAAATTTAATATACCCATCGAATAATCAATTATGCAATCAACATCCATTTCCTCTCCGGTTTGCGGGTCATTGAACTCAACACTTCCCGGCAATATGTACTTATCGGGAAGTATGTGGGTTTTTTCCTCCCCCCCCCCTTTAACCAGGGATTCATTTCTCTCAAAATAAAACGAGAGAATACCTTCCGGCACGGAATCCATTGCCTGGGTTGACAGCAACACCCTGTACGGAATATCCCTGAACTGTTCCGTTGTGCCAAAAGCTAACCCGGGAACCTGTTCCGGTAGACTTTGAGTGACGCCGGTGGAAGCTTCAACATTATACTGTGCCGTCGCGCCGGGTAGTAAGCTATGAGTCGTAGATCCTGAGCTAAGTCGAAGGGCCTCAGTGGAAGTTTCAACCTTATACATGCCTGTCGTGTCCGGCATTAGGACGGGAACCTGTCCTGCCTGTCCTGGGGGAATTTGAAGTAAATCTGTTCCGGTGGAAGGTTCAATTTCGTACTGATTTGATGTATGAGGAGTAAGTTTTCCGATTGCTGTTGATACTACTACTTCATTTCCAGTTTTACCGTCATTTTCACTGGAATAAGCAGCGCTTTTTGCCGCTAACAAGAAAATAATTAGAATGCATTTTAAACAGTTCACTATTTACCATGGACTTGGCAGTTTATTCCTTATATATTATTTCAAACATCGATAAAACATTATTAAGGGAATCCAGGACGTACATTTCGTTTTCATCGCTTATAGCAAAAGACAAGGGCTGAAACCCTTCCTCTGTATCCGTATACTTCCCCCTGAAATCAAACAGAAACTGCCCGTTTATATCAAACACCTGAATTCGATTGTTTTCTATATCCGCAACATACGCATTGCCGAACTTATCAAGGTCAATGGACACGGGCTTGTTGAACTCTCCGTCACCAGTGCCCTTCCCGCCCCATTCGGCAATTTGGTTGCCGTTAAAATCAAACACCTGTATCCTGTTGTTGCCGGTATCCGCGACATAGATATTCTGCTCATAATCCACGGCTACGCTACAGGGATTACTGAACTGATTAACGCCCCGTCCGAAAGTTCCAAATGAAAACTCATACTCATTAAAATAATTGAACTTCTTTATGGAATCACTGTAACTGTCTACCACGAATATATTACCGATTCTGTCTGTAGCCAATCCCATGGGATGGTCAAACCTCACCTTAACATATACCTGTATTGTAGCGCATTGGGTAAGCGGTCTTTCCACCCTGGTAAAGTCATTAACTTCCTCAAAGGTTATACTGTCAAACCCCTTCTCTTTCAACTCGTAAAATCCGCTTGGGTTACCCGAGGCAAAGGTAAACAAAGTCCCGGTATCGACTTCCTCCAGCGTTTTCTCTCCACCCTTGCTTTCAAGGTCACCTGAATAGTTAACGGCCCTCATTCCCGACTCCTTACTCATTTTCCCGACTATTTCATACACCGCGACATTATTGTTCTGCCTGTCGGATACGAATACCCTGTAACTCTTGTCAACAACAATATCCGTCAGTTCCGCCTTTTGCTGCTTGTTTTCATTTGATATATCAAATTCATGGATAAGCTTCCCGTCCTTATCAAATATTTGAACCCTCTCTGTCCCGCTGTCCAGCACGTAAACGTTGTTGTCATAATCTACGTCAACCGCCGTTGGCTGAAAAAATTCCCCCACTCCTGTCCCCACCTTGCCTATCGTCCTTATAAATTTAACTTTATAAGGTATTTCATTTGGCAGCTGCGCCCTTGTTTTTAATTTCTGTATTATAGGATTTTTCTTCTTTACTACAGCTTCAGGGACACACGAGACAGAAACAAGACAAAATATTAAAATCACCAGAACAGGAAAGTTTTTCTTAATCATAAATAAAACTCCTTCGCGGCCATCCGCATTATTTTCTCTTAATAGCCTTTTCAGCTGCCTCCGCAATGTCCTTATCCTTTAATTTGTATTTCTCCAGGAGTTCCTCCGCCCCGCCGGATCCACCGTAGCAGTCCTCCATACCCACCATCTCCATGGGTACCGGATATTTTTTCACAATCACCTCGCTAACGGCGCTGCCGAGCCCTCCGAACACCTGATGCTCTTCAGCGGTTACAACGGCTCCCGTATTCTTAGCTGCATTTACAATTGCATCCTCATCCAGGGGTTTCAATGTATGCATATTGATAATTCTTGCGCTTATACCCTTTTTCTCAAGCATCTTCCCCGCCATTAAGGATTCATAAACCATAAGCCCGCAAGCTATGATTGTTACATCGCTGCCTTCGCTAAGAAACTCAGCCTTGCCAAAGTTAAAAGGCGTATCCTTCCCCGTAATACTCGGAACAGCCGCCCTTCCGAAACGCATATATACGGGTCCGGGTATCCGGGCAGACGCTATCGTTGCTTTTCTTGTCTGGTTGGCATCGCAGGGAATTATAACTTTCATATTGGGAAGCACTCTTGCCAGCGCTATGTCTTCAAGAGCCTGATGCGTCGGGCCGTCCGGACCAACGGATATGCCGCTATGCGACCCTCCTATTTTTACATTCAAATTACTGTAACTTGCATTCACGCGTATCTGGTCCCACGTTCTACCTATCGCAAAAACACTGAAAGATGACGCAAATGGAATCTTTCCCGCCAGTGCAAACCCCGCTGCCGTACTTATCATATCGGATTCCGCAACCCCCATGCTGAAATACCTCTCAGGAAACTTTTTTGCAAACATCGACGCCTTCGTGGAACCCGCAAGGTCAGCGCAGAGCACGACCACGTCCGGATTCCTTTCCCCTAATTCAACCAGTCCTTCGCCGTATCCATCCCTTGTAGCTTTTTTTTCCATTTAACTCTCCAACTCTTTTATTGCCTGGGCTGTCTGCTCCTTATCAGGAGCCTTGCCATGCCAACCAGCCTGGTTTTCCATGAACGATACACCCTTCCCCTTGACTGTACGGGCAATAATCACCGTTGGCTTTCCCTTCACTTCAGCCGCCCTGTTAAATGCCTCTAATATCTCATTCATGTTATGCCCGTCTATCTGAATTACATTCCAGCCAAAAGTTTTCCATTTCCCGCTCAAATCACCCAGCCCCATTTGTTCTTCAACCTTCCCGTCAATCTGAAGCCCGTTCTCATCCACTATCCCGCAGACATTATCCAGTTTGTAGTGCGCCGATGTCATTGCCGCTTCCCATATCTGGCCTTCCTGTAGTTCTCCGTCACCCATCAGGCAGTAAGCCCTTTGGGAAGACTTGTTCAGTTTGAATCCCAGGGCAACGCCGTTAGCAACCGATAACCCCATCCCCAGCGAACCGCTTGAAATCTCAATACCCGGCAGTCCCTTTGTTTTTGACGGGTGGCCGTCAAGCCTGCTCCCCAGTTTTCTGAGGGTCATAATTTCATCTTCCGGGAAGTACCCGGACCCCGCCAGCGCCGCATAAAGCCCCGGGCAAACGTGCCCCTTTGAAAGGATGAACATGTCCCTTTCCTTCCAATCGGGTTTTTTCGGGTCATGCCTCATAACCGAGAAATACAACGCCGCAAAAATATCCGCGGAGGAAAGCGCCCCTCCCGGGTGTCCCGACCCCGCTTCCCCGAGCATTTTGATGATATCAATCCTTATTTGTTTTGCTTTTGATTCAAGCTTTTTTATTAAATTCTCGTTCATCTTATTTTTTCTCCCACTTTAAAAGTTCCGTTACCTTCCCAAGGCTGCTTCCTTCATTTATTTCCTTCCTTATCCTGTTTTCCTTTTCAAGAACGTCCATTGCCCTGTTTACCGTTTCCGCCAACTTGGCTTTTGGAATAACCATCACCCCGTCAGCGTCTGCCGCAATCCAGTCCCCCGGGTACACCCTTTCCCCACAAACATTGACAGGGACATCCGTTTCACCGAATCCCCTGGGTTCTCCCGCAGCCGGTGTAATTAACTTAGCATACGCAGGGAACTTCATGGAGGCGATTTCCCCTACATCTCTTATCGCGCCGTCAATAACAACTCCCGCTATCCCTCTCTTCAGCGCGCTTGACGTGGCAAGCTCGCCCCACACTGCCGGACCAGCCCCCCCGGCATCTATTACTATGACCGCCCCTTTTTCAGCCGCGTCAATAGCTTCAACAGGCTTTGCCCAGTCCCCCGGACAAGTCCTGACCGTAAAAGCGGGACCTGTCAATTTCAGCCCTTTCGTAACCGCCCGAAGTCCTTCAAGGGCTTTCTGCCTGTGAAGCGCATCTGAAATATTTGCAGTTGAAACCTTTGAAAGAATCTTTAGTATATCCGCCTTTTCGTTAACCCTCTTATAGAGTTCCGTTTTGATTTTAATCTTCCCGGCAAGCGCGGTCCTTATTTCTTTTACGGCCTTAGCGGCGTTCGCCGACTTGGTAACCGAGCCCCCGACAATAACGATATCAGCTCCGGCGTTTACCGCATCAACAGCGTTTTCGGAGTTTATCCCGCCTGCCACCGCAACGGGAAGCTCTGTAATTGAAGCCAGGTCCTTAACGTTCTTAAATGATGTTTTTCCTTTCATCTGTTCGTCAATTGCGGTATGGACACATAAATAATCAACCCCTGTCCTTTCAACTTCCGCGACCTTCTTCCCGGTTAATTTCAAATCCATAAGGTCAACCATAATCTTCGCCCCGTAATTGGCTGCAGCTTCCACGCATTCCTTTATTGTCGCGATCGATGCCGTACCAAGTACCACGACTATGTCAGCGCCTGACTTGGCTGCGATTTCAACCTCGGTCCTGCCCGTATCGGCTATCTTCATGTCCGCAACAATTATTTTTCCGGGAAAACGTTTCTTAATTTCCCTTATTGAATTCATGCCAATACTCTTGATTAAAGGCGTTCCCGCCTCAAGCCAGTCAGCCCCGCCCGAAACCGCTTCCTTCGCGAGTTTTAATGCCCGAGGCAGGTCAATAAAATCAAGAGCAATTTGTAGTGTAGTATTCATTATATAGTATAATAATATATTTTAGGTTATAAATCAAGTCATTTGCAAAAAAAGAAAACCGGAACGGTTATCTTCCTTCCGTCCCGGTTTCTCCGGTTTTCAAGGTTTCTCTTACTTATTCTGCAGTTTACACGCTTCTATGGTATTCCTCATTAACATCGTAACCGTTAACGGGCCGACGCCTCCCGGCACCGGTGAAATATACGAAGCTTTTTGGACAGCCTCATCAAATACAACGTCGCCAATGGTCTTTTTCTTCGGCTTTCCTTTGTCATTCAGGATAGCATTCCCGTTTTCATCAAGCGCGGGAACGCGGTTTATCCCTATATCTATCACGATTGCGCCCTCTTTTATCATGTCTCCCTTAATCAGCCCTGCTTTACCTGCGGCAACGATAAGGATATCCGCCCTCTTCGTATGAAATGCCAGGTCCTTTGTCGCAATATGACATACCGTGGGGGTCGGGGATTCCGTCAGGGACGCAAGAAGCAGCAAAACCAGGGGTTTGCCTACAATTTCACTGTGCCCCACGATGGTAACTTCCTTGCCCTTCAGTTCCACCCCGCTTGATTTCAATAACTCCAGGGCGCCCATGGCAGTGCAGGGCGCAATCTGTGGATTGCCGTACACAAGCATGCCCATGTTTGCGGGGTTCATTGCCTCGACGTCCTTACCGGGAGCAATGAGCATCTGCACCCTGCGAGCATCTATCTGCTCCGGGAGCGGCATCTGGAGTATTATACCGTTGACCAAAGTGTCATTGTTCAGTTTTTCTATAAACTTAATCAACTCCTCTTCCGTCGTATTATCCCCGAGTTGTTCTAATTTATAATCAATCCCCATCCCCTCGCAGTTCTTCTTCTGGTTTTTTACATACATCGCGGATGCCGGGTTCTCCCCGACCTGCACGGCCGTTAACGAAGGAACAATGTTCTTTGCCTTCATTTCTTCAATTTCCCTGTTTAAATCCTTTTTGATTTTCTCAGCCAGCGCCTTGCCGTCAAGTAATTGTGCCGCCATGTTCTTACCTCCTAAAAGTTCATTCCCCCTACAATCTCATTCTTTATGTCCGCTTTCCCGTCCAGCAGCTTCTCAAGTTCCTTCTTTTTCTGATTTACGTATTCCTCGTCCCTGATTATCGCAAGGTTAACATTAACGTTCATTGCCGCGCCGTTTAAGGCAGCTTCAAGCTGTACTGCCCCCACCCCTACGTCGCTTACCAGATTCCTGTTACCAATCTCAAGCAGTCTCCTGCCGGTAAGCATAGCATCTGAACAATTAGATGCAATCTCCATCGGCACTCCAAGCGCCTTCTTGCATGCCTCCTGTATTGCCTCCGACCTGGCCTTTTTCTCCTCATCTGTGTTTTTTGGAAGTTTATACGCTCCCGATACCTCAGAGTAGGAAAGAATATCCTCCTCCACTAGTTCGTCCAGCCTCTTGCGGATTGACTCAAGTTTCTTTAACATTGCCCTTACTTCATCTTCCACCTCGGCGTACTTTTCCTTGCCAACGGTAAAATTGGCAACCATGCAGAATAACGCCACTCCGGTTGAGCCAACCAGCGCTGAAGCGCTGCCCCCGCCCGGCGCAGGCAGGTTCGACGCCAGGTCATCAAGGTACTCTTTTAAAGGACTATCTATATAATTATTCATTTCTTAACACTTCCTTTTTTTTATAAATTGCTTATAATACTCATTTGCCTTATACGAACTCCGCACATAAGTTCCTGCCGCGATAAGAGGAATCCCCATTCTTTCGGCAGTTATCCTGTAACTTTCATATTCTTCCTGCGCTACGTATCGTTTTACTTCCACCTGTTTTCCCGTTGGACGCAGGTACTGTCCCAGGGTAATAATATCGCATTTCACTTCTTTTAAATCCATCATCACCTCAATGACATCATTTTCATTTTCACCGAGTCCCAGCATTATTCCCGATTTGACGCATATTTCAGGATTGCTCTTCTTAACCTGGGCCAGTACTTTAAGCGACCTTGAATACGAGGCCTCGGGCCTTATAAGGTGATGCAGTTTAGCTGTGGTTTCCAGGTTATGCCCGATTACATCCGGGCGCGCCTGCATGAGAGTTTCAATTAAACCCTCATCACCGCCAAAATCAGGAATCAATACTTCTATAACAGTACCCGGGTTAAGCTCGCGCACCTTCTTTATGGTTTCCACGAAATGTGATACCCCGCAGTCATCCAGGTCGTCCCTGGTAACGGATGTTATCACCACATGAGCTAAATTCAACTCCCTTACAGCCCCTGCCACCATTTCGGGCTCCGAATCATTAAGTTTTCGGGGTAAACCTTTTTTAACACCGCAAAACCTGCAACCTCTCGTGCAAACATCACCCATAACCATAAAAGTTGCCGTTAAACTGCCGTAACATTCATGAATATTCGGACAGCTCCCGGAATCGCATATGGTGTTTAAACCGTAGTCAGCCAGTATGGTTCTTGTTTTCTTAACCTGTTCAGCATTGCTTAAATCTATTCTGACGGCCGGTACCGCATGAGTTTGTTGTCTCATAATAATTCCCAAAAACTTTCTTGAAATGCTCAATCACGGCAGGAAACACTTCATCAACGGATATTCCCCTGTTAAGTATTTTTTTCATGGAGGTTGCCCTTGCGTTTTTCATCCCGCACATGTTAATCAACGAATACTGCTCAAGGTCAGGACAGACGTTCAATGAAACGCCGTGGTAGGTAATCCAGCCGGTTACACCGACACCTATGGATGATATTTTCTCATCACCAACCCATACACCCGTAGCCCCCTCCACTCTTTGCGAATCTATGCCATGCTCCCCCAGCGCGCCGATAATCACTTCCTCAAGGTTACGAAGATACCTGTGCGCATCCCTTCCATAATTCTTAAGGTCCATCACGGGATAACAAACCAGCTGGCCCGGGCAATGAAGCGTAATGTCTCCTCCCCGGTCAATCTCAACAACCTCTATCCCTTTCGAATCAAGGACTCTATCGGAAACCAGCACGTTACCATCCGACTTCCTTCCCTTCCTGCCGATTGTAATAACAGCCGGATGCTCGGTAAGTATCAGGGTATCGCTTATTAACCCGCTGCGCCTGAGGTTGACAAGTTCTTTCTGATACCGCCAGGCCTGGCGATATTCGGAGAATTCGCGTCTTGTGATATCAATTTTCATTTCTTCTTTCTGGCAAGCTCAATGGATTCATCGTTAACATCATCAACTGCTCCAAGCATTGACTCGTGCAGTGACGGATGCGCGTGACTTATCCTGGTAAATGATTTGGTGGTGGCTCCCATCTTAAGAGCAACTGCAGCTTCAGCGATTAGCTCGGTGGCATTATGTCCTATAATACTTACCCCAAGTATCTTATTTGTTTTCTTTTGGGCAATAACCTTTATAAACCCTTCCCTCTTACCGAGAACCAGGCCCTTGGCGCTGGCGGTAAACGGGAACTTACCAACACTGTATTCAACACCGCTCGCCACTGCCTTTGATTCAGTCATTCCCACGCTTGCCACCTGCGGTAAACAGTATATGCAGCCCGTTATCACGCTGTAATCTATCGTGGATTCCTTCCCGAGGGCATTTCCCGCTGCTACCATGCCTTCTTCTGAAGCGACATGCGCCAGCAGGGTTCCCCCGACAACGTCTCCAATGGCATATACGCCTTCCACGTTCGTTTCCATTTTATCATTAACGATTATGCGGCCATGGTCGTTCTTAATCCCTGCTTTCTCCGGTTCAAGCCCCCCGGTATAAGGAGTCCTGCCCACGGCAACAAGAACCTTGTCGGCAATTAACTCCTGCCTGCCTTCCGGCCCCGTCACCACCGCTTTCTGTTTTTCTCCTTCTGCGGTTGAGCTTTCAATCCTGGTTTCCGTTTTTATAATTATCCCTGCTTTTTCAAGCGATTTCCTTAAAGCTTTTGAGACCTCTTCGTCTTCAGAGGGTATGATACCGGGCAGCATTTCTATCACGGTCACCTTTGTCCCGAGCATATTAAAAATTGACGCGAACTCAACACCGATAACCCCGCCGCCAACTATAATAATGGACGAAGGTAACTCCTCCAGCTGTAGCGCGTGAGCGCTGTTTATGACGGTCCTGCCGTTAACTTCAATCCCCGGCGCACCCGAAGCCGCGGCTCCAGTTGCAATAATGATTTTATCGCATGAAATATTTTTTACGCCGTCTTTGGAGGTTACTTCAATCTCATGACTGCCGTTAAATTTCGCCTCCCCCTCCAAAACATCAATACCCCAGCTCTTAAACAGCATCCCGAGACCGCCGCTGAGCTGCCTTATAATCTTTTCTTTCCTCTGCATCATGGCGTTAAAATCAGCCTCAGGCGCTCCTGCTCTTACCCCGTAATCCTTTGCGTTTTTTATATCCCCAAGCATTCCCGCGCTTGCCAGCAGGGATTTGGTCGGTATACAGCCTTCATTCAGGCAAACGCCCCCTATCCGGCTCTTTTCAATCAGAAGAGGACTGGCGCCAAGCCGCGCCGCGTGCAGGGCGGCAGCGTAACCGCCGGGACCTGAACCTATAATAACAACATCGTAACTGCTTTTGGCTGATTCATTCATCCGCTTATTTCTCCTCAATTACCCCTATAACACTTCCCACCTCTATTTTCTCGCCTTCCTTTGCGGAAATCGTCTTCAGGACGCCCGAGGCGGGGGACTTTACATTAAAGTTTGCCTTGTCGGTATAGAATTCAACCAGGTCATCATCCTTTGCCACCTCATCTCCCTCCTTGTGATGCCAGAATGAAACTGTTGCCTCCTTCACATCCTCACCCAGTTCCGGTAAAATTATTTCCTTCATCAAACCTCCGGTTCTTCCCCCAACTTCTATTAATCGTTTAAAACAACCCTTTTATCCTGCCGTCCTTATCAATATCTACGTTGTTGCCTGCCGGTGTTGTCGGAAGCCCCGGCATCGTCCTCATCTGCCCGCAGAGCGGATAAAGGAAACCCGCGCCGACAGATGCCCTTATATCACGCACGGGAAAAACGAAGTTCTCCGGCCTGCCCTTCAGTTGCGGGTCATGTGAAAGCGACAGGTGTGTCTTTGCCATGCAAATCGGGAGTTTATCATACCCCATCTCGGTGAACTGCTTGAGTTTCTTCAGGGCAATCGGCGAAAAATCAACTTCTTTTGCGCCGTACATCTTTGTTGCTATCGTCTCTATCTTATCCTTTATCGGAATATCCAGTTCATACAGAAACTTGAACTTGCTGGGCTTTTCAGCGGCTTTCACCACGGCTTCCGCCATTTCTTTTCCGCCTTCCCCTCCGTTTGCCCATACATCGCTTATCACGGCATCATCCGCGCCGGAATCAATGGCTATCTTCCTAACCAGTTCTATCTCCTTGTCAGTGTCCGCCGTAAACTTGTTTATTGCCACAACAACGGGGACACCGTAGAGCTTCAGGTTCTCAATATGCTTCTGCAGGTTACAACAACCTCTCTTCACGGCATCCAGGTTCTCCTTTAACAACCCTTCATCCATTGGCTTTCCCGCCACTATGGTAAAATCACCGCTGTGCATCTTAAGCGCCCTTATCGAACAGACCAGCACCACCGCGTCGGGTAAAATCCCGCTCATGCGGCACTTTATATTAAAGAACTTCTCGGCGCCTATGTCCGCGCCAAAACCGCTTTCGGTGACCACGTAGTCAGTCAGTTTTATTGCAATTTTATCGGCAATAATGGAACTGTTCCCGTGCGCTATGTTAGCAAAAGGCCCCGCGTGCACGAAACACGGCGTGTTTTCAAGCGTCTGAAGCAGGTTAGGCTTAATTGCGTCCTTAAGCAGGACTGTCATCGCGCCCGCTACTTTAATGTCTTCAGTGGTGACCGGCTTACCGTCGCTGGTAAATGCAAGAACTATCCTGCCGATTCTTTTGCGTAAATCCTGCAGGTCCGTCGTAAGGGCAAGAATCGCCATGACCTCGCTTGCCACCGTGATGTCAAAACCGCTTTCACGCGGGAAACCGTCGTTCTTACCGCCAAGCCCTACAATGATATTACGAAGGAACCTGTCACTCACATCAACAACCCTTCGCCAGTTAACAGCCGAGGGGTCTATGTTCAGTTTGTTACCCTTCAGTATTGAGTTGTCAAGAAATGCCGCGCACAGGTTATGGGCAAGCCCTATGGCATGTATATCGCCTGTAAGATGAAGATTAAAATCCTCCATGGGCACGACCTGTGAATACCCTCCTCCCGCGGCGCCACCCTTGATTCCGAACACGGGACCAAGTGAAGGCTGCCTTATGGTGGTAATCACTTTCTTGCCTATTTTATTCAAACCCAGGGATAAGCCGATGGTGTTTACGGTCTTGCCCTCCCCCAGCGGAGTGGGGGTAATAGCGGTAACGTCTATGTACTTCCCGCTGGGGTTGTCCTTTACTCTTTTGGTGACATCCAGCGATATTTTTGCCTTGTACTTGCCGTACAATTCAATTTCATCTTCTCCCAGCCCGATTGGCTTTGCGATTTCATTGATGTGCTTCATCTTTGCGGATTGGGCAATTTCCAGATCACTTAACATTCCTGTTACCTCCTTTGAAATTATGTCGCCATGTTAAACAACTTAGCGAATTCTTAGTGTAGTGTTTCTAGGGTCTGAGCCTACATTCATTTTCTGAAATATTCAAACTAACGGAAGGCTGGTGTTCTGTGACACTAATTCAGCATTGCAAAGGAATTAATCAAACCTGCGACAACTCCCCTGATAGCGCTCTCTATGAAAAAAGAATTATATCTGTAATGACCCGCCCAGACAATAACCCCAGTTTCAACATCAATCATGCGGGCGCTGATTCCTATCTCTGCGTCAACCATGTATATTTCCTGCCTCTTCCCGCCCGTGCCGTCATCAACATATATTATATCCCTTCTGTTGGGAAGATACTGAACTATTGTCCCGGTCAATATCACGTCAGCGCCGACCAGTTTCCCGAGCTCCTTGGCTGTTGTCATATCAAGCATTCCCCTGGAAGCAAGGTCGTATTCCTTCATAACCGACTGGAGCTGGTAACGTTCAACAACATCAAGGTTTCTTTGCATGAACTGCATAATGAATTCATCCGCCACAGCTTCTCCGGCAACCTGTCTTGAACTGAAAGCTGATACGGTACAGGTAAACGGCGTTATCGCCACCCTCTTTATGCTGTTGAAGTCGTAATCCTTTTTAATAACAACACGCGGTCCGCAGCCGGCAAGCAGACAAAGCGCAGTAAAAATAATTAATACTGATTTTAATTTCATCAATTACCTTCCAGTCTTTTTAAATGCTGCCTGGCAATACCCGAGCGCCCGCCCCTGGGGCTTATATCCAATAACCTGTTCCAAGCGTCTATTGAACCGAACACATCTCCTGTTTCTTCATATACCATGGCCAGGATGTAGTATGCAGTTGCATTTCTGCTATCAATCGCAATTACCCTGTTGAGGCAGTCTATTGCCTCGTAATTCATCTTCATGTTCACGTAAACTACCGCCATTGCAAGCCATACTGCTGTATTTTCAGGATTAATCTGCGCCGCTTCATTGAAGCATTCCAGGGCGCTGTCGTACTCCCCCCTGTTTGCAAAATTGCGCCCTTTCCGCAAAATACCATCCTCGTCACCTGCCGTCAAGACCAACGGTAACAAAAATATTAATACTAAAGTTATTAATGTTTTAATCATATTAACATCCTTCCAAAAGTATTTTTACTAATTATTATCACAAAACCATATAAAAGTCAAGCTATTTTAAGCATCAATCCCATGCTTAAACGACTCTTTTATACCTGCCCATTAACCGCCCTTCCGATAGTATATGTCCTTCCATCGCCTTCAATAAATCACTCTTCTTTGCTTTTTCCCCCGGATCAAGCATGACATCCAGCGCATACACCTTAAAATAGT
>JAUXDE010000155.1 GCA_030618495.1 Clostridia bacterium | reverse complement strand
ATCTCTTGCGCGGACGAACCATCCGGCAGTTACGTTACGGTTCAAAACCGCAACTCCGGAGATAAAAGGCAGCAGCCTGTAAAACAGCCCCCTGCCCGCAGGCTCTTCCTTCTTAGGCTTGAGCGTCGCGCCGGACTGCCCTTCCCTTTTAAGAATTAAGTACGTTATACCGGTAACCGATAAAAAAATCAGAACTACTGCAATTAATAATAACATAATATTCATTTCAGTGACCTTTTTCGCTTATAATGCCTACATATCAACCGTGGTTATTCTCTTTATAAAAAACACTCCAATCAATTCCAGAGTAACCGCGCCCGTAAGCATCAAAATACCCGCAAAAGTGTGAAACAGCGGGTAAATCATATCAGGAGCTATCCTGCTCAGCACCAATATCAAAATCACCGGGAGAATGCCGATTATTATACCCTGCAGTTTCCCCTGGGATGTGACTGTCCTCAGTTTTAACTGCATTCTATTCCTTGCTCTCATCGTGGAAACAATCCTTTCATACACCCCGGTAATATTCCCCCCTGTTTCATGGGAAACCAGCGTTGCGGTTATTACCAGGTCAAAATCATCGCTCTTCACCCTTCCACCCAGGCTGAGCAGGGATTCCTCCAATGAAACCCCCAGCCTGTTTTCCTTAAGAACCGTCTTTAGCTCCCCGGAAATGGGTTCAGGCAGTCTCCCCGCGGCAGTTCCAATACCCTGCAGGAGGCTGAATCCCGCCTTCAATGAACTGCTGATAATACCTATGGCATCAACCAGCTGGCTGTTCAACTCATCATCTCTTTTTGCGTTCTTCCATTTCTTTACTTTCCCGGGGATAAAACAAGCAATGACTGCGCATATACCGCCAGCCGGGATGCTGTTTAAAAGCATCCATCCAAGCAAAAAACCTGAAATCGAATAAATAAAAGGATTGTTTTTGAAAGTACTGAAGAGTGGTGTTTTTGATTTTTTATCTTTTTCCAACCCGTGGCTGAGCACCCACCACGTAATAAATCCAGCCGAACCTCCGACAAGAACAATACCGGCAATTGCAATCATTTATACCATTACTTTCTACTTGATTTTTTCTTTTGACTCTTTAATATCGCCCTTGAACTTATTTATTTTTTTAAGTAATTTCCTGTATTCATCTTCAGACTCGTACTTCTCCCTGAAGTTCCTGAGTATTTCCTTCTTCCCGGGCTCCGCAATCAACAGCGAGATTCCGACCTTTGAGTACAGGAGTTCCACCATATTCTCAAGCAGAATAACATGGTCAAATATCGTCTTCAGGTAAAGACTGTCTACTAACTGGTAATTACTTACGTTTTCGCCCTTTGAATAGATCTTCTTATTCAGGGGTTCTATCATATTATTGAAATTCCTGATATCATCCTTTGCTGTGCCGAGATAGTCCTTAAACATCCTGTCGTGATGGACTATTATCTCCTCCAGCATAAGTTCATCATCGGCAATAACGTATCCGCAGACCAACAAGAGCATAAGAAAAGAAACCAGAACTTTTATTTTCATGAATTACCTCCGGACAATTGATTTCCTTTAACAATATTTTTCTAACCGTATGATATAAAAAAAGCCCATTAAAGTCAATCTTTAATGGACATTAAGAACCATAGCGTAGTGTTATAAAAGCCAGGGTCGAAGTGAAAGCATAAAAAAACCCTGGCAATGTCCCACTCTCCCATACCGTCGCCAGTATAGTACCATAGGCGCTGAAGGACTTAACTTCTGTGTTCGGGATGGGAACAGGTGTTTCTCCTCCGCTATAATCACCAGGGATAATCTTGTGTTAATATACAATCCAATGGAAGTATTAAGTAATATGGTTAAGCCTATCGACCGATTAGTACCAGTTAGCTGAAAATGTTACCATTCTTATACTTCTGGCCTATCAACCTTGTAATCTGCAAGGGGTCTTCATGGCAGTAAACTGCCGGGATATCTAATCTTGAGGTGGGCTTCACGCTTAGATGCTTTCAGCGTTTATCCCTTCCGAATGTGGCTATCCAGCCGTGCTTTTGGCAAAACAACTGGTACACCAGAGATTCGTCCAACCCGGTCCTCTCGTACTAGGGTTAGCTCCCCTCAAATATCCTACGCCTGCAGCAGATAGGGACCGTACTGTCTCACGACGTACTGAACCCAGCTCACGTACCGCTTTAATTGGCGAACAGACAAACCCTTCCCACCTACTTCAGCGGGAGGATGCGATGAGCCGACATCGAGGTGCCAAACCTCCCCGTCGATATGAACTCTTGGGGGAGATAAGCCTGTTATCCCCGGGGTAGCTTTTATTCGTTGAGCGACGGCCATTCCATTCTGAAACCGCCGGATCACTAAGACCTACTTTCGTATCTGCTCCACTTGTTAGTGTCGCAGTTAAGCTCCTTTATGCCTTTGCACTCAACACCCCATTTCTATAGGGGCTGAAGGAACCTTTGTACGCCTCCGTTACATTTTAGGAGGCAACCGCCCCAGTCAAACTACCCACCAAACACTGTCTCCTGCCCGGTTAACGGGTCAGGGTTAGAATCACAGTTTATCAAGGGTGGTATTCCAAGGATGACTCCACTCCGGCTAGCGCCAAAGTTTCAAAGTCTCCCACCTATCCTCTACAAGATAAGCCATAATTCAATATTAAGCTATAGTAAAGCTCCCGGGGTCTTTCCGTCTAGCTGCAGGTAACCGGCGTCTTCACCGGTACCACAATTTCGCCGAGCCTCTCGTTGAGACAATGCCCAGATCGTTAAACCATTCGTGCAGGTCGGAACTTACCCGACAAGGAATTTCGCTACCTTAGGACCGTTAT
>JAUXDE010000117.1 GCA_030618495.1 Clostridia bacterium | reverse complement strand
AGACCGCTGCTCAGAATGATTCGGTGGAAAAAGCTAAGGGTGAAATTATAGTATTTTCTGATGCAAATGGCATGTATGAAAAAGACGCAGTAGCCAAACTGGTAAGAAATTTCAAGGATGAAAAAACCGGGTGTGTTTGCGGAGAACTGCTCTACACGGATTCTCGCGGGAATACGGCGGGGAAGGGCGAGAATCTTTACTGGAGGTATGAAAGGTTCTTGAAGAAAAAGGAGAGTGAACTCGGCTCAGTTCTCGGGGCGGCGGGTTCAATTTATGCCGTGAGGAAGGAGCTGTATATCCCGATAGATGAATCATTAATCAGTGATTTCCTTGAGCCGATTAAAATATACGAGAAGGGATACGGGGTGGTTTATGAGCCGGAGGCAATATCGTTTGAAAAAACTTCGCCGACCCTGGCTGCTGAATATAAAAGAAAAACAAGAATAATTACGCGGAGTATTTTTGGGTTTATGAGTATAAGGAATCTGTTGAACCCGTTTAAATTCGGGTTTTTCAGTATTCAGCTTGTATCGCATAAGTTGTTGAGATGGCTTGTCCCCGCAAATCTATTATTAATGTTGATAGTTAATGCTTTACTCTTAAAGGAAAATATTTATTTGATTGGGTTTATTTTGCAGTTGCTGTTCTATTTTGCCGCGCTTATTGGATATGTTTTTGAAAAAATGAAGTTAAAAATTAAGTTGTTCCATATACCGCTTTATTTCTGCATGGTTAACTGCGCGGCGCTGGTTGCATGGTTTAATTTCATTAAAGGCGACAAGAAAATAATGTGGGATACGGCAAGGAAATGAAGTTGTGGGATTTTTTAGCTTGACCTTGTAAGATTTATTTGATATTTATTATAGTTCTTGTTTATATATTAATTAATATGGTTATTAACTTAATAAGAATAATAATGGCGGTCATAATAGATGCAGTCCTGGTTAATGCCGGGATTGTACTTTCATTCCTGGTAAGGTTTAAGGGGCAGGTGCCTGGGATTAATTTTAAGCCTTATCAGAGCTTGTGGGTTTTTATTACGATAATCATGCTGGGCGTGTTCTATTCGTTCGGGTTGTATCGCAGGAAAAAGAGCCATTCCGCCGTTAATGTCATTGATAATACCGTTAAAAGCGTTTTCCTGGGCACTCTGCTTCTATTTGTGGCTGTGTACAGCGTGAGGCAGGGGCTTGGCAAGTTTCCTACGTCGGTTCTTGGTATTTCCTGGATAATCAATACGGTATTGATCGGCGGGTGGCGGCTGATTGCCGGACTTTTCGGAAAGACAACCCCCAGGAGATTGTTGGTTGTAGGAAAGGGAACAGCGAAAAAGAACTTACTTAAAAATCTTATGAAAAATCCCGGGTGGGGGTACCGGCTGGTCGGGGTTATGGATGAGGAAGCCGGTAAAATCGGGATTCCGGGGGTTCTGCTGTTAAAATCAACAAAGAATATAAGAAACTTTATTTTGAAGGAAAAAATAGACGAAGTTATTATTGCCCTGCCGGACAATATGCATAACAGAATAAGCGATATCGTTTCCCAGTGTCACGGGCTTAACGTGAGGTTCAGCATAATACCGAACCTTTATGAGATTTTCCTGAGCAGGACGGATGGAGAAGAGATTGACGGCCTGCCCCTGGTGGAGGTGATGGTTTCACCTATCGGCGGGATGGACGAAATAATAAAGAGGTTGCTCGATATTGTAGTGTCCGTTGCCGGGTTATTGTTGGTTTTACCTTTCCTGTTGATACTTATGATGTTTCATAAAATTGAAGATAAGGGGAGCGTGTTTTTCATGCAGGAGAGGGTAGGCAAGGACGGCAAGGTATTCAACTGTTATAAACTACGTACCATGCGTGAAGGGGCGGAAGATGATACGGGGCCTGTCCTTGCGAAAAAAGATGACAGGAGGGTGACGAAATCCGGCAGGGTTCTCAGGAAAATGCGTATTGACGAAATCCCCCAGTTGATAAATGTCTTGAAGGGCGACATGAGCCTTGTGGGCCCGAGGCCGGAAAGGCCTTTCTTTGTGGAAAAATTCAAGAAGGATATAAACGGTTATGTTGAAAGGCTGCAGGTGAAGCCCGGGATTACGGGGCTTGCCCAGGTTAACTCTTCCTATGACATTTCAGCGCGGGATAAACTGCATTTTGATTTGATGTATGTCAGGAAGCAGTCGGTGTTTGTTGATTTGAAGATTATGTTGAAAACCTTTTGGGTGATGTTCAGCAGAAAGGGAGCTATTTAATATGAACGTGCTGGTAACGGGCGGCGCGGGGTTTATCGCGTCTCATGTGGCTGATGAGTATATCAACGAAGGGCATAACGTTATCATTGTTGACAACCTCTTTACCGGGAAGGAAGAGAATCTTAACAAGAAAGCGGAGTTTTATAAATTGGACGTCTGCGATTCCGGGATTGAGAATATTTTCAAGGATAAAAAAATTGACCTGGTTAATCACCATGCGGCGCAGCTCGATGTGAGGAAGTCCGTAGAAAACCCGATATTCGATGCGCAGGTTAACATCATCGGTTCGCTGAACCTGCTTGAGAACGCTGTGAAATACGGGGTAAAGAAATTCATCTTCGCCTCTTCCGGGGGGGTTATGTATGGTGAATCAGGCGAAGTACCTCCGGACGAAGGCTCTTCCGTAAACCCGATATCGCCTTACGGTGTCGCAAAACTGGCGGTTGAACGTTACCTGGCATACTATGCGTACGTGCGCGGCCTTAAATATACTGTACTCAGGTACGGGAATGTTTACGGCCCCAGGCAGGATCCTTTTGGGGAGGCGGGAGTGGTTGCGATATTCTCAACCGCAATGCTTAATGATAAAAAGGTTATGATATACGGTGACGGAGAGCAACTGCGGGATTATGTTTTTGTCAGGGATTTAGTAAAGACAAGCATACTCAGCGCTGAAAAGGGCGATAATGAAATTATTAATATAGGAACGGGGGAGACAAGTTCCGTTAATACTCTTTTTGAGGAGATGAAAAAAATAACAACTTATGGCAGGAATCCCGTATACAAGGATAAGAGGCCTGGGGAACTGTTTAAAAGTTCGCTGAACGTTGAGAAGGCAAAGAAGGCGCTGGGCTGGGAACCGAAAACGGCATTAGCAGAAGGTTTATCGGAAACCATAGGATATTTCAGGGGGGAAACGCATGAAGGTTAAGGCGGTAATTATGGCAGGGGGTGTCGGTAAAAGGTTTTGGCCGAAGAGCAGGGAGAAAAATCCCAAACAGCTTCTCCCGATAACCGGGGACGGCCCGATGATAAAAAATACCGTCAACAGGCTTAAAACCTTCATTAAACCCGCTGATATTATGATAATTACGGGAGAGTCTTTTGTTAAGCCGATTCGTAAAATGGTTCCTGAAATCCCGGCTGCCAACATAATAGGCGAGCCGGCGGGCAGGAACACGGCGCCGTGCATAGGGTTTGCAGCGGTAAAAATAAAAGAAAAGGACGCGGTGATGATGATGTTTCCGTCAGACCATGTGATTTCACCCGTTAAGAGATTTGCCGAGACCCTTAAGTGGGCGACCGTTCTTGCCGAAGAAACCGATAACCTGATAACCATGGGTATCAAGCCTTCTCATGGTTTGACCGCGTACGGTTACATAAAGGAAGGGAAGAAGTTCCGGCTGAAGGACGGCGGCAGGAAGACGAAGGTGAAGCCCAGGGGCATTGATGCTTATAGCGTTGAGGCTTTCGTGGAGAAACCCGACGAGAAGACGGCAGAAAAATACGTCAAGGACGGCAGTTATCTATGGAACAGCGGGATATTCATATGGAGGAAATCAATTATACTTGATGCGTTTAAAAATCATCTGCCGGACGTTTACGGGAAGTTAAGGAGGATAAAGGGGAGCAATATCAAGAAGCTCTATCCTACGATCAGAAAGATATCCATAGATTACGGTATAATGGAAAAAGTTGAAAACAGGCTGATTATTGCCGCGGACTTTAACTGGAATGATGTCGGTTCCTGGGAAGCTCTTCGCAGGTGTTTCCCCGGGGATAAACGGGGTAATATAATACAGGGGAACGCGCTGGCCATTGACAGCAATGATAACATGATATTTGCGGAGAAAGACCTTATCGTTACCCTTGGAGTGAGGGATCTTATTGTGGTTTCCACGGACGACGCTGTTATCATACTGAAAAATGGCAGGGGAGAAGAAGTGAAGAAGGTTGTTAACCTGCTGAAAGGCAACAGGAAACTAAATAAATATTTGTAAGGAGAGCATGGTTGAAGATTAAATTCGGTACGGACGGCTGGAGGGGCGTTATTGCAGATGATTTTACGTTTGAGAACGTAGGTATCGTCGCGCAGGCCATTGCGGATTTCGTGCTCGGAGAATCAGGAAAAAAAGCGGGCAGTCCAGGCGTTGCGATAGGTTATGATAACCGTTTCCTGGCAGATAAGTTTGCCTCTCATATAGCGGAAATACTCTCCGCCAACGGTATTGATGTTATTCTCGGAGACAAACCGGCTCCCACGCCCGCCGTTTCACTTGCCGTTAAACAAAAAGAATTACCGGCAGGAATCGTGGTGACAGCTTCCCACAATCCCGCGGACTTCTGCGGTATAAAGTTAAAGGCGGATTACGGCGGTCCGGCAAC
>JAUXDE010000008.1 GCA_030618495.1 Clostridia bacterium | reverse complement strand
GACCGGAAGGAAATTATACGAAGGCGATACGGACCTTGAAATACTGCAAAAAGTAAAGAAAGTGGAAGTTAGCTATAGAAATATACCCGGCGAATTAAGGCATATTGTTTCAAGGGCATTGGACAAAGATAAGGAAAAGCGCTATCGTACCGCGGGGGAAATGGCCGGGGATATGCAAAAATATCTGTCCGACATGAAGTTTTCCGACAGGCGGGAGAAGTTGAAGAGTTTCATGAACCGGTTTCTTGAAGAAGAGGAACCGGAAGAAACAGGGGAGACAATTCCCGGCTTGGGTTTTCCTTTCAAGAAGAAACCCGGGGGGAAGGCAAAGGCAGTCGACACATACAGGAAACCGGAGAAATCGACAAAACCGGCGCTGGCTGTTATTCTTGTTCTGGTTTTATTTGGCGCTGCCCTTGGGGTTTACGATACCCTGAATCAGAAAACCCGGCTGGGAAGAAGACTTCATAGTATTATTTATCCCCGTGGTTTTATCATTGACACCATTCCCCGTGGCGCAGTTGTTTCGATTTCAAGCAGGGGCAGGGAAATAGTGAAATCAGCCGAAAATAAAACACCCCTGTTAATTGAAAAGATTATGCCCGGGAAATACCTTCTTTCCCTGAAAAAACAGGGGTTCTATCCCATAGAAAGTACTGTAATAATAGACAGCAAGGAAGGAATAGCCATAAACGGAGTGGATTCCGTTATGACAAAGGGCAGAAAAAAATTCGTATTGCCCTTTGACATGGACCTGGCAGTGAACTCTGTCCCCGAGGGGGCGGTTGTAGAAATTAACGGGGAAGCTAAGGGCAGTACACCGCTAACATGCAGAATACCGGCAGGAAAATCAATGGTTGTCATAACCATGGAAGGATTCAATGCAATAGGCGGGAGTAAGGGGCAAGGGAAGTGTATCATTAACACCCTGAAGAATACGGATGAACAGGGAGAAATGGATAAAAAGTTCTGGAAGTTCAATCTTAACAGCCGGGGACAGGTGCTTAAAGCCGCTTTAACAGGGACGTTCTTTAAGAGGATTTCAATAAATTCCAAGCCTGCCGATGCCTCGGTTTATATTGATGATAAAAAGGAATCAGTAGGAATTACCCCCATTGTGGATTTGCCTGTAGAACCGGGAAAACACAGGATAAGACTGGAAAAGTACAGGTTTGATTCATGGGAGAAGGTTGTTGATGTGAACGCATACGATGAGGTTAAGCTATGCCCTGCCCTGAAGAAGAAAATCCGGGTGTATTCCTATGAAAAAGACGGTTCCGGGAAGGATATACATGCGAGAGTTGCAATAGAGGGTACAGGAGTGAAGCGGAGAAAAACCCCGTTCAGTTATTCGCTTACACCGGGTAATTACGTTATGAGATTTACCCAGTCCGGTTATGAATCGCTTGTAAAGAAGGTGAATGTGAATAAAATTTACAGGATAGAAGCGGAATTACTCCCGGAATCAAAGAGGGAGCCTGTATGTGATGGAACGCTTATTGTTGACACCAGGCCTGATTACATTGGTTCAAAGATATTTGTAGACGGTAAAACCGAAGGCGACACGGTAAGAAAGATTAAGGGACTTGAAAGAGGCAGTCATTCGGTTACAGTTAAACATCCTGACCTGACAAAGCCTGCTGTCGGGGCCATGAACTTTGATAAACCCAATCAGGTTATTATCCTGAAAATAGATAAATCAGGGAAGCTTTACCGGGTTCTTGAATAGTGATTTTAAATATGCTATTATAATAATAATGAAGAAACAGTGTTGTTATCTATACACACATATAATAATGTTATTATTGCTAACTGCTCCAGGGGTTGATGCTTCCGGTGTTGATGATGCGGCGCTTAGTGAAGGAATAAAGTATGTGGACGAACTTTATGACAGCAGGAAGGCGACAGAAAAGTTCAGGGAGGTCCTGGTTTCCGAGACCGCGTCGGAAGAGTTAAAAATCAAGGCATGTTTCTGGCTTGCCCATACACATCTTTTTGAGGGTGAGGAAGAAAAAGCGGAGCAGTCAATCCGGGAAATATTTGAAATAAAACCTGATGCGGAGTACGATTTTATGTCGGTTTTGCCCGATTCAATCAAGGGCAATAACAAGTTGATGTACCTGTTCAACCAGGAAAAAGGTATTCTGGCCCAGAAGAAGGACGGGGAAAAGGTAATAGAAATCCAGGAAATACACCAGGATGAGGCAAAGGTGCAGGAAGTAATGAAAAAGAGTAAATTTACATTTAAAAAATTAGTTGTCAGCACGTTAATGGCGGCTGCTTATGTTGTATTAATTGTATTGCTGTGAAAAACAAAACTTTAAATCAATTATTGTCAAAAGATAGCGGGCAGGCGCTGACGGAGTATGCCCTTCTGGTAGTTGTTACCGTATTCAGCATGGTAGTGGTAAATAAGTTATTTATTGATGTGATTGGCAAGGCATTGAAACGTGTTATTGAAATTGTTTCAGTTCCTTTCCCTTAGCGCCGAGGATAAAATGATAAAAAAGGAATTATTAAGATTATATGCGGATGAGAGCGGCCAGAGCACGACGGAATACGTGTTAATCATTGCGCTTATCGTAGTTGCCTGTGTGGTCGCGGTCCGGCTGTTCGGCAAGAAGATAAGAGAGTTGTTTATTAAGGCTGCAGAAGAGATCCAATGATAGTAGAAATTGCTTTTCCAATCCCGGTCGACAAAACTTTCAGCTATTCAATCCCGGAAAACCTACAATCAAAAGTAAATAAAGGAACAAGGGTACGGGCTCCTTTTGGCAGACGTGAACTTACGGGGTGGGTGACCGGTATGGATGTAGAAACGAAAATAAAAAAAATAAAAACCATAAATGGGGTTGTTGATGAAGAATCATTGGTTTCCCCCGAGCTTTTTAGCCTTGCCCGGTGGTTGGCGGACTATTATGTGTGCGCGCTCGGCCAGGCTCTGGATACGGTTGTTTCCCATAACTTCCGTCCCGTCAAGTCAAGGATAAAGGAAATACAAACTACCAGGAATTTATCGGCATGGATTCCGCTGCCTGAACAGAAGAGCATCATTGATGAGATAGCAGGGGCCATCTCCACAAATAGTTTCAGCGCATTCCTGCTGAAGGGGGACAGCGATACGGGTAAGACCGAGGTGTACATGCAGTGTGTCGCTGCCGTTCAGGAGAATGGCGGGTCTTCCATTTTCCTTGTGCCCGAGATTTCGCTGATACCACAATTCATCAGAATGTTTGAGGAACGTTTCGGCAGCGGCAGGGTTGGCGTCTGGCACAGCAGGCTTTCACTGGGACAGCGTTACACGGTACGCGAGTCCTGCAGAAAAGGTGAAATAGATGTTTTGATAGGTACGATGTCAGCGGTATTCCTGCCGTTCAGGAAGCTGGGGCTTATCGTGGTGGACGAGGAACATGACAGTTCCTACAAGCATGACAGGGCGCCGCTGTATAATGCCCGTGATGTTGCCGTTAAGCGCGCTGAGCTGGAAAAGACGGTTGTCCTTCTTGGTTCGTCCACGCCGAGTTTCGAGTCGTATTACAGGGCCGGAAAAGGTGAATACAAATTGTTGAATTTATCCCGGAGAATAGGCCGCCAGGCGTTGCCTTCCGTCAGAATTATCGATATGAAAGATGGGTTTAGGGGTCCGGGGAAGTATTTCAAACTGTCTTCGGAACTTTACAGGGCGCTGGAAGAAAGAATCAAGAGGAAGGAACAGGTTATTCTTTTTCTTAACCGCAGGGGATATTTCAGGTACGTGATGTGCAGGAAGTGCGCAAGCGTAATGAAATGCCCCGATTGTAATATCCCTTTAGTATACCATGTGGAAGGGAATGCCCTGAAGTGTCATTACTGCAGTTACAGGATGCCCATGCCCCGAATTTGCCCGGAATGCCGCAGTGAAAAAATAAGTTCTTCAAAATCCGGTACTCAGAGGATTGAAAAGGAGCTTAAAGAGAAAGTGCCGGACGCAAGGATTGCGAGGCTGGATTCGGACGCCCTGAAAAACAGTAAATCCGCGGAAAAGATATTCTCTGATTTCAGGAGCGGGAAAACCAATGTTTTAATCGGGACCCAGCTGGTTGCGAAGGGCTGGGATTTCCCGGGTGTCAGCCTGGTAGGGGTGATATCCGCGGATGAACTCCTTTACCTGCCTGATTTCAGGGCAAACGAGAGGTTTTTTTCGACCATGGTGCAGGCGGCGGGCAGGAGCGGCAGGGGAGCGGTGAAAGGGGAAATACTCATACAGACATACAATCCTTCGAATGATGTCATTAAGAAAATAATGAATTTTGATTATCCGTTGTTTTACGCCGATGAAATGAAGATACGCAAGGATCTCGGTTATCCCCCCTATTCACAGCTTGTCAATATTGTTATAGCGGGGAAGGATGAACAAACAGTTATAAAATATTCAGAGAAGGTAAAAGAAGCCCTTGATACGCTTGTTTCTGAGGACGCTCATTTCAAGAATGAAGAATTTCTAACCATGCTTGGACCCGTGCCTTCAGCTTTTTCAACGCTGAGGGGGAATTTCCGTTGGCAGATTATTATCAAGCGGATGCCGCCTTTTGATGATTTCCGGTTGCAGAATATTTTAAGAAAAATGTTGTTATCGGTTGATAGTAAAAAGTTTAAAATCAAAGTTGATATTGACCCGGCAAATATGTTGTAAAATATAAATATTTTGTTATAATATAAGTTGTTTAGGTAAATTCAATGAGAATATTATTTATGGGAAGCCCTGTTTTTTGCGCTGAGTTCTTAAACGCAATACCTGCGGAGCATGATATAGTAGGCGTGATTACCAAGAGTGACAATCCCAGGAGAAAAATACGCTTAAGCACCAAGAGTAGTCCTAAATGGTTTGCGCTGAAGAATAGTATTATTCTCATGCAGCCCGATGAATTGAATGAACGGTTAATCTCCAGGGCGAAGCGTTTAAAGCCTGATATCATACTGGTTATTGCTTACGGCAGAAAGCTGCCCGTTGAACTCCTGAAGGTGCCCGGGAAGGGGTGTGTTAACATTCATTTTTCCATGCTTCCCGAATACAGGGGGGCTGCCCCGGCAAGATGGGCAATGCTCAACGGGGAGACAGAAACAGGTGTTACGTCAATGTTTATGGATGAGAATATAGATACCGGGGGAATAATTGCCCGGAAGAAAGTTCGAATAAACATAGAAGATAATTATAAGAGCTTGATGGGTAAACTGGTAAGCGAGGGATGCTATTTAATGCTGGAAACTCTAAGCATGATTAAGTCGGGAAAAGTGAAACAGGTGCCGCAGGATTTGACAGGTAGCTATAAGTGCGCCCCTATCATAAGTAAGAAAGATAGTAAGATAAACTGGAACGATACTGCCGTTGAGATATATAATAAAATCCGCGCCTTTTGCGCGGAAGGAGCGTGGGTGGAAATCCGTTCAGGTGACGGTGCGAAAAAAGTACTGAAAATACTTGCGGCGGAACCTCCCCTGCAAGACAGTTCATCTGAAAGAAATTATAAGCCGGGACATATTCTTGAAATGAAAAAGGATTCGTGGGTT
This sequence comes from Clostridia bacterium, assembly GCA_030618495.1. Lineage (GTDB taxonomy): Bacteria > UBA6262 > WVXT01 > WVXT01 > JAUXBS01 > JAUXBS01. The sequence continues at coordinate 20,573 of JAUXDE010000008.1, read as the reverse complement.
GCCGTTAAGTGCGGTAAGGGGTGCTTGAGGGTTTCGGTCGTACGGGCAGAGAGTAGGGCGCGGTGCTGCGCGTATGATTACCTGCTCGGGGCAAGGTTGAAGCGGGGGGATAATATTATATATGTTAAATAAACTGAAAAATTTGACAAGAACCGCGGTGATTATCGCAGTTTCTGCGTTTGTCTTTGTTATGACTTTAAATTTTATGATGAAAATAGTCATTAGCGCGAAGAAAGAAGTAATGGTCCCTGATTTAACGGGCAAAACCATTGTTCAGGGTGTTAACTTTTTAAGCGAGCATGAATTGTATCTTAAAAAAGTTGCCGAACAGTTTAATGAGGATTATCCCGATGGCACCATTATTGACCAGCAGCCAAGGGCCGGCATGATAGTAAAGGAAGGCAAAATAATACGCGTAATAGTAAGTTCGGGAGGCAAGGTGATATTTGTCCCGGAACTTATCGGCAAGCAGTTGCGTGAGGCAACTCTCATCCTGCGGCAGGTGGGGCTTCTACTCGGTGAGGTCACAAAAACTTATTCAACCATGATAAAGAAGGATTTCATTATAAGCCAGGACCCGGCTCCGGAAGAAATTGCAAGCAAAGGGATAATGGTAAACCTTGTTGTCAGCAGGGGGTTAAGTGATGAGATTCCTGTTATAGTAATGCCTAATCTCATCGGAAAAAATATAAGGGATACCAGGAAAATGCTGACAGGCACTAATATTAGAATAGGCAGGATGAGGATGATTCCTGATAACACCGTTCTTGAGGGGACCATCCTGCGCCAGGATCCGGAACCTGATGAGATAATAAGCGAGGGCACAGAAGTGAACCTGATTATTGCCAAGAAGAGTGAAGATTACAAGGTAATTAAAAACATTAACATATATTATGAAGTATCCCAGGGCTTGATGGACAAGGCTATACGGATATTCATAGAGGATGAACAGGGTGAGCGCCTGATATATGATGAAAAGCATTCTCCCGGGACTAAAATATCAATGCCGGCGCAGGTGCTCGGGAAGGCAAAAGTAAGAATACTGGTAAATGACATTCTTGTGGAGGAAAGGGAATATGATTAGGATTGCCCCGTCGATTTTAACATGGGATTATACTGATATTGGCAGGACGCTCAGGGTAATTGAAAAATCGGGAATTGATATACTTCACCTGGATGTCATGGACGGTCATTTTGTTCCCAATATATCTTTTGGGCCTGCGGTGGTGGAATCAATCAGGAATAAGACGGATTTAACACTTGATGTACACCTGATGATTGAAAAACCGGAAAATTTTATCAATGATTTTAAGAATGCCGGAGCTGACATCATTACTGTGCATGTTGAGGCGGCTAATAAGCTTAGCAGGGCAATAGAAATGATTAAGAAAAAGGGATTGAAAGCGGGGGTTTCCTTGAATCCGGGAACAGGCCTTAACAGCGTTAAAGATCATTTATCAGAAGTTGATATGGTTCTACTAATGACCGTGAACCCCGGTTTTGGGAAACAGAAGTTCATGAAATCGGTAATTCCCAAAATCCGGGAACTAAAGGAAATTATTTCAAAGAAAAGCTTGAATGCCGATATTGAGGTTGATGGAGGTATAAACCTGTTAAACGCGCCCATGGTTGTGCAAGCGGGAGCCAATATTCTCGTGGTAGGGAATTATATATATTCAGCGCGTAACATTTCAAAGGCAATTGAATCTTTGAAAAAAGCCATAAAAAATTAATTTTAACATTTCATTGACTTTATGGCATTATTCTGTTAATATTGTGAGAACTTTATATATTATAATATAAGTATTAAATACATTTAAGAAAGTAACATTTAGTTTAGAAAGGAAAGAATATGTCCTTAGCAATAAGATTGAAGAGAATGGGAGGAAAGAGTAAGCCGTTTTTCAGGGTTGTTGTGGTTGATTCGAGGAAAAAAAGGGACGGTAGAGTCCTTGAATATTTAGGTACATACAGGCCTGTTGAAAGCGGGTATAATTTTGATGTTAAAGTCGATAAGATTGAAGCGTGGATAAGTAAAGGAGCAGCCATGTCTAATACTGTGGCTAGTTTCTACAGGAAGGCAAAAAAAACGACATCTTGAGCACATTCGACTACACTCCGTGGAGTTTATACTGAACGAAGTGAATGTGCTCAGTGTAAACTTCGCGAAAGAGCGACATTGTGAATGTAATGAACAAGAAGTGCTGGAAGTGAAGTCCTGAGCGAGCAGGGCAAGTCGAAGGGCAATCAGGGTGGGTCGAAGGAATAAAACCTAATGATAAAATTAGTTGAATATTTAGTCAAACAACTTGTTGATAGTCCCGACAGTGTAAAAGTTGAAGAAAAGGAAGAAAATGGTGTATTGATATACCATGTCGTTGTTGACGTTAATGACAGGGGCAGGGTAATCGGCAGGGAAGGAAAGACTATTAAAGCTCTGCGATTACTGGTTAATGCAGCATCATCCAAGGTGGGGCGTAAAGCTGTAGTTAAAGTTGTTGATTAGAAACAGTTATAAGTTATATGGTCGGTGTTAAAATGAACATAAACGTTATTACTCTTTTTCCCGGGATAATTAAGAATGTAGTTAAAGAGAGTATCGTCGGAAGGGCGCAGGAAAATGGCATAGTGACCATTAATGCTCATGATGTCAGGGATTTTACTTCCGACAGGCGTCTTTCTGTTGATGATACTGCTTATGGCGGTGGTCCCGGAATGATATTGAAACCCGAGCCCGTATTCAAGGCAGTGGAAAAAATTACTGGAAAAAAAAACGGACGTTATGGCAAGGGTAACGGGAAGAAAAGGGATTTAAGTATCATTTTGCTTTCACCGCAGGGAAAACCGTTCAATCAGAAAAAAGCAAAAATGCTTGCGGGGAAGAAAAACCTGATACTTATTTGCGGGCATTACAAAGGGATAGACGAAAGAATAAGGGAAAATTTAATTTCCGATGAGATATCAATAGGCGATTATGTTTTGACCGGGGGTGAGATACCTGCCCTGGTTCTGATTGATTCAGTGGTACGGCTGCTTCCCGGGGCAATGTCCAGCGAGGAATCCTATAAGACAGATTCTTTCTACGGTGAAAAGTTGCTGGATTGCCCTTATTATACGAAACCGTTTAAATTCAGGGACATGGAAGTCCCTTCGGTGCTTCTTTCGGGGCACCACTCAAATATTCAGAGGTGGAGAAGAGAAAAAGCATTGCAGAATACTTGCATGAAGAGGCCGGATTTGATTGGAAAGATAAAGCTTTCAAGAACAGACAGGGAGATGGTTAAAAAAATACAGGAATAGAGTTTTAGCAGAGGACAATTCTATGAGTAATTTTGCGGCAAAAATCAGCCAGGAGGCATTAAAGAAAGATATTCCTAAATTCACGGCGGGGGACAAGGTGAGGTTGAGCCTGAAAATTAAGGAAAAGGGAGAGAAGAAGGAAAGAATTCAAATATTTGAAGGTCGTGTTATTGCCCGGTCGGGTTCCGGCATAGGTAAGACATTCACGGTAAGGAAAATAGCTGCCGGTGGTGTAGGGGTGGAACGGACGTTTCCCGTTTATTCTCCAAGTATAGATGCAATCAAGGTTCTGGAAAAGACAAAAGTACGCAGGGCAAAATTGTATTACCTATCGAGGTCCGGCAAGGAATTAAAGAAATTATGACCGGTTCCGGTCAAAGAAACACCACACTAGCATTAGGTTTCTTGGGAGAAACCAGGTCAATAAAGTATTTGAAAAAAGCAGGTTACAGGTTCATTTGTAGGAATTACCGCTGTCCTTTTGGCGAGATTGATATAATTGCGAAAAACGGAAACGATATTTGTTTTATTGAAGTGAAAACGAGGAAAAGCGACAGCCATGGAGCGCCCCAGGAAGCTGTTGACAGGCGCAAAAGGGATAAATTGATGAGGACGGCGCTGTTCTATATAAAGGAAAAGAAGTTAAAGGATTGCAGTTTCCGTTTTGACGTTGTGGCTGTTACAGATAAGATAAACCTGATAAAAGATGCTTTTTCGATGAAAAGAAAATATAATGTTTGAATACTAGCCTCGGGGGTATCATGAAATTATTCGGTGGTAAAGAAAAATTATTGAATGAAGGTAAAAGGTATCTGAATATGCAGTTGCTTGATGAAGCCATCAAGCAGCTGGCAAGGTCTATTGAAAAAAAGGAAAATCTACCCGAAGCGTATTACTATTCAGCAGCTGCGAGTTTCCTGAAGACGGACATGGAATCAGCCAAAAAGTACCTTCACTTACTGGTTGGGTTAAATCCGGACGAGAACATGAAAAAAATTATGTGTGATTTAACGGGTATGAGAAAGCTGGTCAGCGACAAGCACAGGAATTCATTCCCCAGTTTTTCACGAGACGGTAAGAAGATAGTTTTTGCCAGTAGCAGGAGAAAAGCGGAGGGAAGCATGGTAGGTAATAATTCCGCTATTTACATGGTGGATGTAGATACCGCAGAAGAGGCACAGGTGACGGGAGACGAGTATGATAATTATAACCCGGGATTTTCTCCGGACGGCAAGAAAATAGTTTTCTTAAGCAGGAGGCGGGACACCAACGATGACGGCATTATCAACAACCTTGACTACCCCGGGGTTTATACCATAAATATTGACGGCACTGACGAGAAATGCGTGGTACAGGATGTATTCTTCAATAAGTACCCGTCATTTTCTCCGGATGGCAGGCAGATTGTCTTTTCAAGCTGGCGGGGCAGCAGCAACAGCGGTATCTATATTATTAATAGTGACGGAAGCAGGGAAAACCAGATTGTAACAGATGCTTATGATAACACATTTCCTTCTTTTTCACCGACAGGTGGCAGGATACTATACACCAGCTGGCGGCATGATACAAATGGAGACGGCAGGATTGATTTTCGGGACAATAGCAGTATATATACGGTGGATATTGACGGGAAGAATGAACATCAGATTGTATCCCACAAGTACAATAACAGTTTTCCCATGTATTCGCCCGATGGTTTGAGTATAATGTTTCTGTCCACGCGCAGGGATACCAACCGGGATGGGAAGATAAATTCGCTGGATAACAACAATATATTTATCTGCAACGTAACGGGCAAGGGTGAGAAGTGCGTGTCAAGTGATAAGTTTTATAATAAAATACCTACTTTTTCGCATGATGGCAGTAAAGTGGCATTTTTAAGCGGAGGAAGCAGTAAAGCCAGGGGGGAGTCAAAAGGGTTTTTCAGCCCCAAGGGTGTTTACATGGCGGACAGTAACGGGAAAAACAGGGTGCAGTTGTTAAGCGATAAATATTACGGAAGTAATTTTGTCCTGTTCTCCCCGGTGGATAACAGGGTGGTTTACATGAGTTTTAGAAAAGGGACCAGCCGTGGAATTTACATTATGGATATAAGTAAACCCCCGTCGCTTGAAGAGGTGAGAGGGTTAATTGATAACCTTAGTCAATAATGGATGAGATGCCGGGACAACGGGGACGGTTTTGGTTTTTTTGCGGAGATTCTATAGAAACCTGAACCGTCCCTGTTTTATGTTTGGAAATTATATGAAAGTACTGCATATCGGAGACATTGTAGGCAGGCCGGGAAGAGAGGCGGTGGGCAGATTATTACCGGTCATATCAAAGGAAGAGAACTTTGATTTGATAATTGCCAATAGCGAAAATGCTGCAAGAGGAGCCGGACTGACTCCCGATGTTGCCGATGAATTATTATCGTTTGGAATAAATGTATTAACCCTGGGTAACCATGTATGGAAGAGAAAAGAAATATTCCAGATAATTGAAGATGAGAACATCTTAAGACCTGCAAATTTCCCGCCCGGTGTTCCGGGGAATGGGCTTGTAGTAATAAACATTAATGATACAAAAGTGGCTGTTGTTAGTATGATGGGACGTGTTTATATGCCGGATCTTGACTGCCCGTTTCGCACGTTTGACGTTATTAGTGAAAGACTGGAAAAGGAAAATGTAAAGAATATTATCGTAGATTTTCATGCTGAAATTACTTCTGAGAAAATTGCTTTTGGCTGGTATCTTGACGGCAAAGTTTCAGCGGTTGTAGGGACTCATACACATGTACAGACAGCGGATGAACGCATTTTACCGCAGTCAACGGCATATATAACGGATGTTGGGATGACCGGGGCGCGAAATTCAGTTATAGGAGTAAAGAAGGAAATTATTATTAAAAAGTACCTTACGCAGATGCCTTTGCGTTTTGAAGTGGCTGAAGGTGACCCGGTTCTATCCGGAGTGATTATTGATATTGATGAAAAAACCGGTAAAGCGCGCAGTATAAAGAGAGTTTATGAGTCATGCGATGATGAATGACATGGACAAAGGAAAGAAAATATATAAAGTATCCGAGCTAAACAACATAGTAAAGGAACTGCTTGATGAGGAGTTCGCCAATGTCTGGCTGGAGGGTGAAATATCGAATTTTAAGCAGCATACATCAGGGCATTGCTATTTTGTTTTAAAAGATGAAAACGCCCGGGTGTCAGCCGTGATGTTCAAGTGGCAGGCTTCATACCTTAAGTTCCTGCCTGAAGATGGGCTGAAAGTAATTGCCAGGGGGAATGTAAGCCTGTTCGTCAAGGGCGGGAACTATCAGGTTGTGGTTTCGCACCTGGAACCGCTTGGCGAAGGACCGCTGCAGGTTGCTTTTGGGCAGTTAAAGAGAAAACTCGAGGATGAAGGGTTATTTGACGCTAAATTTAAGAAAAAATTACCTCTCCTTGTACAGAAGCTGGCAATCGTTACTTCTCCCACGGGAGCTGCCGTGTATGACATGCTCACCGTTATTGAACGCCGTTTTCCAAACATCCGGGTCCTGATATACCCCGTTCATGTGCAGGGGGAAACAGCGGCAGGTGAGATAGCGGAGGCGCTTTCGGATTTGAATAAGCGTTTTTCTGATATGGACGCTGTAATTATAGGCCGCGGGGGAGGTTCTCTTGAAGACCTGTGGCCGTTCAATGAGGAGGTTGTGGCGCGGGCAATCTTTAATTCAAAACTTCCGGTCATTTCCGCGGTAGGGCATGAAGTTGATTATAGTATTTCAGATTTTGTCAGTGATTTAAGGGCGCCTACCCCTTCAGCGGCAATAGAACTCGTTATCGCAAATAAAGCGGAACTGGATGAAAAACTATCCGCTTTATCCGCAAGGTTGATTTCTATCGTGAAGTTTACGGTAAAAGATTATCAAAACCGTTATAACCGGGCCGAAGAAAGCAGGGCATTTAAGCGGCCAATGGAGTTTTATGAGAAGTTCCAGCAGGAAATAGATTATTATCTTGAACGCATGTCTACGCATGCAAACCATTATATGCAGCTTAAGGAAGATCATATGCGTTCGATGATTGGCAGGTTGAACGCGCTGTCTCCCCTGGAGGTGCTGTCGCGCGGTTATGGAATCACATGGAAAGTGCGGGATGGGCGGATACTGAGGGATTCATCTGTTGTGAGTGTTGGAGAGAAGATTAAGACAAAATTACATAAGGGCGGGATAATCTGTGAAGTTATAGATACGGAGAATTAAAAATGGCAGAGAAGAGAGCAGGATTAAAGTTTGAACAGGCATTGTCAAAACTGGAGGAAATAACAGGCAAGCTGGAAGAAGGACAGCTGAGCCTGGAGGAATCCCTGAAATTATTCAGCGATGGTATTAAACTGTCGGAGTTTTGTAATTCGAAACTGGAAGAAGCCAAAAAGAAAATTCAGATACTTGTCAAATCTTCCGATGGAAGCGTTAAAACCAAAATATTTAAAACAGAAAAGGAATAACAGCATTCATGGACGGAGGTTTAAAGTCATATCTTGAAAATAGAAGAACAGTTATAAACAAAGCGCTTGACAGGTGCCTCTATAAGTCAACGAAATATCCGCAGGTTATCCATGAAGCTATGAGGTACGTTGTTTTATCCGGTGGAAAACGTCTCCGCCCGGTACTGGTTCTTGCTGCAGGGGAGAATGTTGCCGGGGTAAGGATTCCGGCAGGAATGCGTGATTCACTTTTAATGGCCGCCGCAGCCATGGAAATGATTCACGCTTCTTCGCTTGTTCATGACGACCTTCCTGTCATGGACGATGATGATTACAGAAGAGGCGCCTTGAGCTGTCATAAGAAGTATAATGAGGCAATTGCCGTTATAGCCGGTGATGCTTTAATAATGAGGGCATTTGAAATCGCTGCCGGAACGGGTGACTGCAGGGTTATTAAGGAAATTGCGGATGCTGCCGGTACGAGAGGGATGATTGGCGGGCAGGTGGTGGATATTGAACCATTCAGTAGGAAAAGTAAGAGGAAAGAAATTATTAAAAGGCTTGATTATGTTCATTCCTGCAAGACAGCGGCGCTTATAAGAGTATCACTTCGGCTCGGCGCGATTATTGCCGGCGCAAAGGACAATCAAATAAGGGCTATGGATAGATATGGCAAGGCAATTGGCCTGGCTTTCCAGATTACGGATGATATCCTGGATAACGGGGCTGACAGGGGTATTAACTATCCCGGGGTATACGGGCTGGAAGCGTCCAGGAAAAAAACGAAAAAATTGATAAATGAAGCGCTTAAATCACTTGAAATGTTCGGAAAAAGGGCTGATATATTAAGGGAATTAGCGAAATATATAGAAAAACGGCAGTCATAGAATAGAGGAATTATTACATGTCGATACTTGAGAAAATAGACAGGCCGTCTGATCTTAAATTGATAAAAAAAGAACTCCTGCCGGAGCTTGCAAAAGAAATCAGGGACCTGATGATCAGGACAACCTCAAAAACCGGAGGTCATCTTGCTGCCAGCCTGGGAACTGTTGAGTTAACCATAGCCCTGCATTATGTATTGGAATGCCCCGAGGACAAAATTGTCTGGGATGTGGGGCACCAGAGCTACACGCATAAGATATTAACCGGCAGGGGAAAAAGATTTGATTCCCTGAGACAACTCAATGGCATAAGCGGTTTCCCTAATCCCGAAGAGAGCAAGTACGATGCTTTCGTGAGCGGCCACAGTTCCACGGCAATATCCGCGGCGCTGGGATACGTATGCGCAAGGGACCTGTCAGGCAATAATAACAGGGTCGTGGCGGTCGTTGGTGACGGGTCAATGACGGCGGGGCTGGCTTTTGAGGGATTGAACAATGCCGGGCATATATCAAAAGACCTTACAGTAATACTTAACGATAACGAGATGTTCATATCACACAGAATAGGCGCGTTGTCAAGCCTGCTGGCTAAGCTTATGACATTAGGGGTAGTGAAAAAATTAGAAACGAGGATAGAAAAGTTTCTGAAGAGGCTTACATTCTTTGGTATCGGTTTATTGAGAACAGCAAAGAGGCTCAAGGTTCTCCTGTTTCCCGGAATGTTTTTTGAAGAGCTGGGGTTTTCCTATGTCGGACCGATTGACGGACATGATGTTTACAGGTTGATCGAGGTCTTAGATAATGTAAAGCAGCTTAAGGGGCCCGTACTCGTTCATGTCATTACTAAAAAAGGAAAGGGGTATGAGCCTGCGGAGAAAAATCCCATTATGTTCCACGGGATAAACAACTTTAATATCCTGACGGGAGAACAGGAAGGGAAGGATACCATTCCTTCGTTTACCGGGATATTTTCAAAATCAATTATGACTCTTGCGAAGGATAATGAAAAAATCGTCGGAATTACCGCGGCAATGCCGCAGGGAACAGGACTCGAGGCCTTCGGCAGCCAGTACCCGAAAAGGTTTTTTGACGTGGGGATTGCGGAACAGCATGCGGTGACTTTTGCCGCGGGTTTGGCAAAGGGCGGCTACCTGCCGGTATGCGCAATTTATTCAACATTCATGCAAAGAGCGCTTGACCAGGTTATTCATGATGTCTGTCTGCAGAACCTTCCGGTTGTTTTTGCCCTTGACAGGGCGGGAGTCGTTGGTGAGGACGGTCCGACGCATCACGGGGTATTTGACATTGTCTTTCTAAGAATGATACCGAATATGGTTGTTATGGCGCCAAAGGATGAAAACGAACTCCAGAACATGTTAAAAACAGCAATTTATGCGGGCTGTCCGTGTACCCTGAGATATCCCCGGGGGAAGGTTGTGGGAGTAAAATTGGATAAAACCATTACTAAGCTTCCTATAGGAAAAGCAGAGATGCTTGCCGATGGGGAAGACGTGGCAATACTTGCCATTGGCAGCATGGTGCATCCTTCTCTTCTTGCGGCAAGGCAGCTTGAAACTTTTGGAATAAAGGCAACGGTGGTAAATATGAGATTTATTAAACCGCTGGATAAAGAAATGATCAAAAAGGTGGTTGGTTATACCAATAAGATAGTGACGGTGGAAGAAGGGGTGCTTTCAGGTGGTTTTGGAAGCAGTATCAGTGAGTTGCTGGCTTCAGATGAGGTGTTTATTAAATCGATAGGGCTGCCTGATAAATTTATAGAATACGGCAGTTGCAGTGAATTGAGAGACAAGTACGGCCTTAATGTGGAGGGGATAATAAATACAGTCAATAGAATTATGGGGACACGTACCTAATTATTTTTCTCGGACTATTTTAAGAATAATTAGGTACGTGTCCCCATAATTCCCTTAAGGATTCAATTATGAAAATCCTGTTAGTTGATGATAATAAGGAGTTCCTGGATACTACAAAGGATATCCTCGAACAGGAATCTTTTGAGGTTGAAACCGCTCTCAACGGCAAGGATGCGCTTGAAAAGATTTATCATAATGCGCCTTCTATGATATTGATTGATATAAGTATGCCCGGTATGGACGGGCTTCAGGTATGTAAAACCGTCAAGGAAGACATACTGTTTAGTTATATTCCGGTTATTATTCTTACAGGCAAGGAGGGAATAAGCGACAGGGAAATAGCTTTAAGCTGTGGTTGTGATGACTATATTATCAAACCCTTTGAGCCCGGAACTTTTATTGACAGGATAAAATGGATTTTCAGCAGGAGTTCCAGGGACATTAACGCCAATCCTTTGACGAGATTGCCGGGCAACTGGGTTGTCATTAAAAAATTGGAGGAAAAAATAAAGTCATCGGATGCTTTTGCCGTTATGTATCTTGATATTAATAATTTTAAAGTTTATAACGACGGCTATGGTTTTATACAGGGCGATAACATTATTAAAATGACGGCTTATACGATAATGAACGCCATAAAACACTTCCGTAATGAAGGGGTTTTCGTGGGGCACATAGGCGGCGATGATTTCATTGTAATAACCGAACACGATAATATAGACAAACTGTGCAATAAAATCATTGAGGAATTTGACAGGAATGTATTGGAGTTTTACAATAAAACTGACAGAAAGAAAGGTTTCGTGAAAGCGAAAGACCGGCAGGGAAATGAAAATGAATTTCCCCTGATATCAATTGCCATAGCTGTGGTCACCAATAAGGACAAGAAAATAGAGCATATGGGTTACGTAAACCAGATGGGAGCTGAGCTTAAGAAATACGCCAAAGCAAAAGGCGGGAGTTCTTTCGTCATAGATAAGGCGGATAGTTAAATGATGGAGAACAAATATAATTTTAAGGAAACAGAAAAGAAGTGGCAGGACAGGTGGGAAAAAGAAAACACCTTCAGAATATCGGAAGATTCCAAAAAGAAGAAATTTTATCTCCTGGAAATGTTCCCATATCCAAGCGGTGATCTACACATGGGACATGTCAGGAATTATGCCATAGGGGATACTTATGCAAGGTTTCTCAGGATGAACGGGTATAATGTTCTTTACCCCATGGGGTATGATTCCCTGGGCCTGCCCGCAGAGAACGCGGCTATCAAAAGCGGTATTAATCCCGGAGAATGGACGGGAGAATGTATAGACAGAATGGTTCGGCAGCAGAAACAAATAGGTTTGAGTTATGACTGGTCGCGCCTTGTTGAAACCTACAAGCCAGAATACTATAGATGGAACCAGTGGATTTTCCTCCGGTTGTATGAAAAGGGCCTTGCTTACAAGAAAAAAGCGCCGATTAACTGGTGTCCTGAATGCGATACGGTCCTTGCAAACGAACAGGTTCATGAGGGCAGGTGCTGGAGGTGCGAGAACCCCGTGGAGATTAGAGACCTCGAACAGTGGTTCTTCAAGATTACGGACTATGCCGAAGAGTTGCTGAATGACCTGGAAAAGCTCTCAGAATGGCCCGAGCGCGTAAGAATAATGCAGAGGAACTGGATAGGAAAGAGTGAAGGTACAATAGTTGACTTCAAGCTCAAGGGCAGAGGTGAAACCATGCCCATATTCACCACGAGGCCGGATACCCTTTACGGTGTAAGGTTTATGGCTCTTGCTCCGGAACATCCGCTGGTCAGTGAGCTGATCAAGGACAGTGGAAACAAAAAGGAAATAATCAAGTTCATAAACCGTGTGGCGTATGAGGACAAGTTTACCAGGACTGCGGAAAACAGGGAAAAGGAAGGAATGTTCACCGGAGCCTACGCGGTAAACCCGCTTAATAATGAGGAAGTGCCCATCTGGGTTGCCAATTTCGTGCTGATGGAATACGGGACAGGGATTATAATGTGTGTGCCCGCGCATGACCAGAGGGATTATGAATTTGCAAAGAAGTATAATATTCCCATAAAGCAGGTCATAGCTCCCGCCGGTTCGGGGGAATCCGCGCTGAAGGAAGCTTACGTGGATGAGGGTGTTATGATTAACTCCGGAGGGTTTAACGGCATAAGCTCTGAAGATGCAAAGGAAAAGATATCGGATTATGTTGAAGAGAAAAAATGGGGTAAAAGGGAGGTCCAGTATAAACTCCGGGACTGGCTCATTTCAAGGCAGAGGTACTGGGGAACACCGATACCCATTATTTACTGTGATAAGTGCGGTATAGTGCCTGTGCCTGAGGGGGAACTTCCCGTGAAGCTGCCGGAAAAAGTCAAGTTTACCGGCAAGGGCAATCCGCTTGCTAACCATGACGAATTTGTAAAATGTTCCTGCCCGAAATGCGCCGGTAACGCAAGGAGGGAAACGGATACCATGGATACCTTTGTTGATTCCTCATGGTACTTTTCCCGTTACTGCAGCCCGAAATGCGAGCATGGGCCGTATGACAGGAAATCCGTGGATTACTGGATGCCGGTTGACCAGTACATAGGCGGGATTGAGCATGCCATAATGCACCTGTTGTACGCGCGCTTTTTTACCAAGGCATTGAGGGATTTAAACGCGCATGATTTTGATGAACCCTTCAAACGCCTGCTGTGCCAGGGTATGGTCGTGAAAAACGGCGCCAAGATGTCCAAGTCAAAGGGAAACGTTGTCAGTATTGATGACATGACAAATAAATACGGGGCGGACACCGCGCGTATGTTCATACTATTCGCGGCCCCTCCGGAAATGGACCTTGAATGGAATGACGAAGGGGTGAAAGGCGCATTCAGGTTTCTGAACAGAGTATGGAGGCTGGCGGATTTTCTGTTAAGCGGGAATGCTTCCGGCAGGGCGGCTGAAGAAGACAGGGAACTTGCCAGGACAACCCATAGAACCATTAAAAAGTTAACGGATGATATAAGGGGATTCGGCTTCAATACGGCTGTTGCCGCCCTCATGGAATTCCTTAACGCTGTGAGCCAGAAGACAAAAACCATTTCGGAAGGGCAGTTAAGAGAGGTTGTGGAAACCCTGGTCCTTCTGGTTTCGCCATTTGCGCCTCATATTGCCGGTGAACTGTGGGAAAAATTGGGACACGATGAAATAAGCCGTCAGCCCTGGCCAAAATATAACCCGGAATTGATAAAATCGGATGATGTATTGATTGTTATACAAATAAATGGTAAACTCAGGGGGAAAGTTGAGGTTCCCGCGGGACTGCCTGAAGAGGAAGTAAAGAAGAAAGCCTGCATGGAACCGAAAGTAAAGGAATATATAGAAGGGAAAACATTAAAAAGGGTCATATACGTCCCCAATAAACTGGTTAACATAGTGATATGAGGAATATTAACTATGTTTTGTTTAGAATCACGGGAGGGTGTAAAATGAAGAATATCAAGTTGATTAGAACTGTCCTTGCAGTATCATTTCTTCTTGTTTTCAGCGGTTGTTATACGCCTGAAAGTACCACTGGCGTGGAAATTCTTCCCCAGAGGTTAAAAACCATAGCCATTCCCACGATTGTCAATAGTACGGAGTATTACGGAATCAACGAGGACTTAACGACGGGGTTGATAGAAAAATTCATTCAAAACGGCAGGCTGACGATAGCTGATGAAAAGGATGCCGATTGCATGCTTAAGGGCGAGATTATCAAATATAAGCGGATACCTTTAAGTTATGATGAAAACGATATCGTTGAGCAGTACAGGCTTAGAATGATTGTTAACCTGATATTCGTTGACCTGTCGGATAATACTATACTGTGGGATGAAATCTGGAGGGAAACGGAAGCGGGCACAGAAATAGGAGGGATTGTTGAGGAAGTCCGTTTCTTCGTGTCAGGCGATAATGCGGAAACAGAAGAGCTGGCAAGGGAGCGTATTGTAACCGAGTTGTCGGAAGAGATTATAAAAAGAACCATCTACGGCTGGTAGAATAACTTTGAAGAGCAGAATATATAAATACCGTGAGATAATAGGGAGCTTAAACAAAAAGGAAATAGCAAATGTTTATCTTTTTGATGGTAATGAGAATTACCTGAAGGAAGATGTAATTCAGAAAATAAAAAAAATACTGGTTAACGAGGCATCTTCGGATTTTAATTTCAATATGATCAGCGTTGGCGAAAAGGATGCCGTGAGGGAAGTGGTGGAGATAGCAAACACGCTTCCTCTTTTTTTTGGAAAAACAACCGGTAATATCGGAAGGCTGATAATATTTAAAGATATTGATAAACTGAAGGAAAATGACAGGAAAACGCTTTCCGACTACGTGTCCGAACCCGCGGAGGGAACCTGCCTGATACTGACTGCCGGGAAGGTGGATTTCAGGAAAAAATATTACAGCCAGATCAAATCAAATTCCATTCACGCGCAGTTTTATCCCTTGTTTGATTATCAGGTACCCCCCTGGGTTGCCGGTGAAGTAAAGGGTCTCGGCAGGAGTATTTCCGAAGATGCAAACCAGTGTCTTGTCGGCGAAGTAGGGAGCGACCTGTTCGGGTTAAAGAGCGAGATTGAAAAACTGGTGAATTTCATCGGGGACAGGAAGACGATAGAAGTAAAAGACGTTGAGCAGGTACTGGGGTACGTAAAGGGCAGTACGGTTTTTGACCTTCAAAAATCAATTACCTTCAAGAATGTTGAGGATTCTCTTAAAATATTGAAATTATTGCTTGACGAGAAGCCCGGTAGCCAGGTGATGATACTCTCAGCCATAGCTGCCAGGTTAAGGCATATAGCCCTGGCAGGGATATTGTTGAAACAGGATAAAACAGAAAGGGAAATTACGGACAGCCTGGGTATAAATTATTTCTATAACAAGTACCTCGTGAAGGCGTCCTGTAAATTTACCGACAGAGAACTGGCCAATGATTTTTCCCGGTTGCTTACTGCCGACGTGGAAATCAAGACAGGAAAGAAACCCGCAAGGCTTGCTCTTGAAATGCTCGTAATGGATATATGCGTTTGCGCTGAGAGCGGTTGAATGCGGATTATTTTTTCATGCTGTTTATCTTCTTTGAAAGTTGTGATATCTTACGGGATGCTGCATTGTCGGGAAGTATGTTCTTCCTGGAACTCGTCTGAAGGGTTTTCATCGCAACCTTTAAAAGTTTCTTGCTTTCATCAACATTACCGGAGGCAATAGCGGCTTCCAGTTTTTTAAGGGTTTTCTTGATTTTATTCTTTATCAGTATGTTGCGTTTCTTACGTTTTATATTTTGTCTTTCTGACTTCTTCGTACTGGTGTGTCGGTCGTTTTTTAACTTGGTCATTTAATCCTCCCGGGAATAATATATGTTTGAATTCCCATCAAAGTATCAAAAAAAGGGAAATATGTCAAGAGAAATGAAGGAAAAAGGAAAGGCCGCAAAGTGGACAGCGGGGGTAAGTCTTTCAACTATGCTGTCCCGCGCGCTTGGCTATATCAGGGATATGTTAATAGCCAATATGCTCGGAGCGGGGATGGCTGCGGACGCCCTGTTCGTTGCTTACCGCATACCCAACCTGTTTAGGAGACTGCTCGGCGAAGGCGCGCTTTCATCATCCTTTATACCTGTCTTCGTGGAGTACCTGAAGACAAAGGGAGATGGAGAATCAAAGAAATTCGTAAAAAGTATTTTTACCGTTCTCGTGGTTATACTGATAATGCTTGCCGTGGCCGGGTGGATTCTAACGCCGCAAATAGTGCGCCTGATTGCCCCGGGGTTCACGGGTAACCCGGAAAAACTCGCTTTGACAATAACAATAACGAGGATTATATTCCCGTTCATGATTGCAATAGGGCTGGGAGCGCTGACTCTGGGTATTCTCAATTCACTGGGGAAGTTTATTATACCGGCGCTTGCGCCGTGCATGCTGAGTATTTCGGAGATTGTATTCATACTGGTTGTCTGCCCGTTCATGGAGAGCCCGGTCTACGGGCTTGCCGCGGGAATACTTTTGGGAGGGTTTGCGCAATTTGCGTTCCAGGTTCCTGCCCTTGCAAAACGCGGCTACTTTTCATTTTCATTTATTAAGGAGCTTATCAACATACGTTCCCTTATAAGCCATCCGGGGGTGAAAAAGGTAGGACTATTGATATTGCCCGCGGCAGTAGGGCTTTCCATAAGCCAGATAAATGTATTTGTTGACACCATCTGCGCCTCCGTCCTTGAAGAAGGAAGCGTAACCGCGCTTTACTACGCCAACAGGGTAATGCAGCTGCCCTTGGCTCTTTTCGGCACGGCCATAGCGACGGTTTCACTACCGTTGATGTCGGAGTCGTCGGTAAGGAAGGATTTTGACGGGTTAAAGGGTACGCTTGCATCAGGCCTAAAAATGATAATCTTTACAATCCTTCCCGCAACAATGGGCCTGATATTTTTAGGAGTGCCGATAATAAGGGTATTGTTTGAAAGGGGCGCATTCAGTTCGCATGCCTCTGAAGTAACAGGGTTTGCGCTTGCTTATTATGCTGCGGGACTCGTGGGATATGCCGGGGTGAAACTGGTGGTCTCGGCTTTTTACTCGTTCAAGGATACAAAAACACCGGTCAGGATTGCCGCCTGCTCTATGGCGCTGAACATAATATTGAATCTAATACTCATGCGTATTCTCGGGGTCGGGGGCCTTGCCCTTGCAACCGCGCTGGCGGCGATGGTTAATCTCATACTGCTGTTGATATACCTGAGAAAGCGAATAGGGTCGCTCGGGCTGGGGAAGATGATACTGTCGTCTATCAAGATATTCATTGCCTCTCTTTCGGTCATGCTGGTCTGTATGCTGTGTTTGAAATTTCTTGGGGGGACGTCAAAATACCTGTTTGTAGGGATAACTATACCCTTTGCGGTCGGGGTTTACTTCTTATCAGCGTACCTGCTGGGATGCGATGAATTAAAGTATATAAGGAAGATGATGGTCAGAGGGTAAGTCTTTACTGTTCTAGTGTAGCAACAAGTCATTCAAGAAGCAGGGTTTTTTTGAAAATGGATGATACGGACTATTTTAAAAAGTAATATCCCTTCTATTAAACCAGATTACCGCAGCAGAAGAACATAAAATAACTGTCACTCCAAAGGCAATAAAAGAAGACATATTTAAAGAATTATAAACTATAGCATCATAATAGCTGTAGTAATAAAAGAAGGATAAATATTTAAGATATGATAAATTATCTTTCAAATTCGCTATCAGATTAAGAATGTACATCAAAAAAACAATAGACCCGCTAAGCATCAGTGATTTACTTCTTTCAGAGAATATAGAAGAGCATAGAAATGCAATGCTATACAGAGCCCATCCAAACATGAATGACAGTAAAAATATTGAAATATGATTTCCCGGTTGATAATCGACGCCATGAAGCGGCGCAAAAATAAATATTGATAATATTGAGAATGTTGTAAACAATAATATAAATATCAATCCTGCGAGATATCTCCCTATAAATATTTTGGTCCTTGAAATTGGCTGTGCCAGAATAATTTCTATCGAGCCTTTCTCTATATCGGTTGAAATGCAGAAAGTCGCAAAAGATATTGTGAGAAATATAATAAAAAGAGGCCATACAATACTAAAGTTTTCCAGTGCCAGAAAGCTCTCTATGGTATTCATGCTCATTTCTTTGATATTCATTGCTTTCATGAGTTCTTCAGGATAATTTTCCATTATTTTAGTAAAATCTTCAGCCTGGCTCTGGAAGCTGGGCCACATGGCTACATACATCCACATAAAAAGCATGCTTCCCAAACAGAATACTGTGATTGATATTTTCCTGTCTTTTAAAATTCTTAATAATAAGGTAAACATAATTTATGCTCCTTTACTCAGTGTGGTTTTCTTATTTTTCGGGTTATTTTTATTACTAATAATGTTCTAAAAATATATCTTCCAGGGATGCCTGAAAAATATCAATATCTTTCAGCTTATATTTTGCAATCGCTTTAATGCACGGATTAATATCCCCTTTTACTTTCATAAGAAGTGTGTCGGGGAGCTCATTTATAATTTCTATATTTTCATGCTGGAAATCCTTTTTATCTACCTTTTCCGCAAAGTAAGCATGCACTGTATTTATCTTTTTTACCTTCAAGGAGGCAATATCCTCTATTGTTACCATCTTTCCATTTTTAATAATACCGATCCTGTTACAAACCCTTTCAACTTCAGTAAGATTATGGGATGACATAAATATAGTTGTCCCTTTTGCCCTTTGCTCCTGAAGCATTTTATACAGTTCATTCTGAAGCAGGGGGTCAAGGCCATTGGTAGGTTCATCCATGATAAGCAGATCGGGTTTTACCATAAAAGCCATTATTATACCAAGTTTCTGACGATTGCCTGATGATAGGCCTTTTGATTTTTTGTCGGGATTAAAATCAAACCGCTCTATTAAATCCTTTGGCCATTCTTTTATATTATGCAGCTTTTTCACAAGTTCTATATGGTCTCTGCCTGTCCACTTATCATATAATTTGACATATCCTGAAAGATACCCTATCCTTTTTTTTAGATAAACACCCTCTTTAGCTGAATCCCTGCCAAATATTAAAATTGAACCTTCATTCGGATTGATATAGTTCATCATGCATCGTATGGTTGTTGTTTTACCGGCGCCATTAGGTCCTAAAAATCCAAAAATCTCGCCTTCCGTAACATCAAAGGATATACCATCTAAAGCCTTTGTTTTCCCAAAATACTTCTTTAAATCCTTTATTTCAATAATATTCATAATATCCTCTCAATAATAAAAATATGCCACTTTCATCATCCTTCGATTATGTTAATTGACATCCTTTATTAACATACGGAAAGAGACTTCTTCATGTCTCATTGCTATTATACTTCATATTCTGTCAGATGTACATAATAATTTATTATGAAACTCTCCGGGTAATTAAAAAGAGTGGATTTTCCACTTATCATGTGGTACAATAAATATGTGCAGGTCATCAGAAGGTCGTGTATTTCTTATTTAACAATGAAATTGTTAAATAAAATTGTTATTTTATATGGGAGGATTTAAGTGTTCGGAAAAATCAATGATGAAATCATAAATGAATTAATAAATATTGTCGGGGGAAGTAATGTTATTACCAAAAAGGAGGAAATGGAGGATTATTCCCACGATGAGACAACGATGCCTGAAATAAGGAAGTATCCCGTCGTTGTCGTAAAACCGTCAAAGACCGGGGAGGTATCCGCTATTCTAAAACTCGCCAACAAAAAGAAACTTCCCGTTTCAGCCAGGGGCGCGGGTACCGGCTTGTGCGGGGGCTGTGTGCCTGTTTACGACGAGATAGTCCTCTCCCTTGAGAACATGAACAGGATTATTGAAATCGATAAGGATAACATGATGGCGACTGTTGAGGCGGGAGTATCATTAATGGAGTTCTATAAGGCGGTTGAAGAAGAAGGATTCTTCTTTCCGCCGCATCCCGGAGAGGATAGCGCTTTTATAGGGGGGGCGGCAGCAACCAACGCGGGAGGGTCAAGGGCCGTGAAGTACGGTGTTTTTAGGAATTTTATAAAGGAGCTTGAAGTTGTTTTAGCTGACGGTAGCATTATAACCGTCGGGGGCAAGCTCGTGAAGAACAGTACCGGTTACAGCCTCCTGAATCTGATGATAGGTTCTGAAGGGACACTGGGTGTGATAACGAAGGCGGTTATAGGCCTCATCTCCTCCCAGGAGGTAACCTATACCTTAATCGTCCCGTTTGCAAGCCTCCATGAGGCTATAAGAGTGGTTCCTGAAATAATAAGGAGCGGTATAATGCCGATGGCTGTGGAGTTTATAGAACAGGATGTAATAACTCTTTCGGAGAAGTACCTGGATAAGAAGTGGCCCGGCAAGAATGCCGACGCATATCTTATGCTGATAATTGACGGCGCGGCTGATGAGGTTGACAGGTTATCGGAACAGATAGGCCAAATATGCATGGACCACAACGCTGTTGACGTACTTGTAACGGAAAACAA
>JAUXDE010000143.1 GCA_030618495.1 Clostridia bacterium | reverse complement strand
CGCTTGTTTTAGCGGATAGTGTCGGTATCGTATGGGCGTCAAAGTGCCTTGGTGAGCCTGCCTTAAAAAGAATTCCCGGGATAGACCTCATGATAGAGATTTGCTCTTTAGCGGCCCGGGAGAATTACAGTCTCTATTTACTGGGTGCGCATGAGAGAATCGTAGAAAAAGCTGCCGAAGAACTCCGCAAAAAATTCCCTTCACTGAAAATAGTGGGTACTCATCACGGCTATTTTACCGGTTCGGTAAATGATGAGAGAGATGTTATCCGGGAAATCAAAGAAACCCGCCCTGATATTTTGTTCGTAGGAATGGACGTTCCCCGCCAGGAAAAGTGGCTGCATGAACACATGGAAGAGCTTGGCGTGAGTGTTTGCATGGGGATTGGAGGCAGTTTTGATGTAATATCGGGTCGTTTTGAAAGAGCGCCGTTATGGGTGCGCAGGATGGGGCTTGAGTGGGCGTACCGTTTTCTGCTTCAGCCCTGGCGTATAACAAGATTGATAAAGCTGCCTGTCTTCGTGTATAAGGTCTTCCGTCAAAAACACTCCTCTGTTAAATTACCTTGAAATCAAGCGTGTAATCATTTATAATTGAAATATGAGATGGAAGTTGCCGATAATCATTCTTTTTGCTATCGGGATGAGCGGTGTTCCCGTGTACGGGGAAGACGTTGTTACGGTTGCCGTGATGAACCTTGATGCCAGGAATGTAGGGAAGTCGGATGCCGTTATAATAACGGGTTTTATAAGGGAAAGCCTGGTAAAGACGGATAAGTTTAAAGTCCTGGAACGGGAGAGTATGGAAGAGATATTACGTGAGCAGAGGTTTCAGCTCACGGGCTGCACGTCCCAGGAATGCGCCGTCAAGACAGGTAAGTTATTGAACGTGCGGCAGATGGTTGTCGGGAGTTTAAGTAAACTGGGCAGTAAGTACTATATTTCCGTAAGGCTGGTGGATGTCCAGGACAGTACTATTTTAATGGCCGAAACGGCGGAATGTTTTTCAACAGATGAATTAAGAAATGCGGCTGAAATCATCGGTGTAAAACTCGCGGGTATGACCGCTCCATCTTTACCGGAAGAGGGAGGCCTCAGTCCGTATGACAAGGATAGGTTAAACAGGATTTTGAATATTCTTTACGTCCAGAGGAAGTATTATAGAAGAGAAGTACGCAACAGTTGGATTGTTACGGGACTTGGCTTGATCCTGGGGATTGGCGGTGTTGCATTGTTTGAGGGAAACGACAGGCTTGTATTTGCCGGTCTTGGCGGCGTATTGGCGGTTGCCGGGCCAGTATCGGTGAACAAGAATTACGACTTGCTGCGTGAAATCAAGCAGGATATAAATGTTACGCTGGTAAGAATCAACCTGGCTTTTTAAAATAAGAGTTATGCCAGAGGCCGGATTTGAACCGGCACCTTGTTTAAACAAGACTGGTTTTTGAGACCAGCGTGTCTACCAGTTTCACCACTCTGGCATAATGTGTTCAATATATTATAAGAACTTACTTTTAAAGTCAAGAAAAAATCAGGAGGCCCAATGATGATAAGAAAATCGGATTTTGTAAAGATAAGGAATGATATTGAGAAACTGGATGAAAAGAGAAGTGAATTGATTAAGAGTTCGCTGGGGTTTATCAAGAATACTAAGGTTATCATATATTCACTGCACAGGGGTGAAAGGAAGGAAGCTGGAGAGCTCGCGAAGAAACTGGAAGAGGGTTTCAGAAAGATAAAGAAATCAATTAATAAATATCCTTCATTGTATTATTCAGGAGTTTATAAAACCATAGTACAGGAGTACGTTGAAGCACTGGCTTACTATCACTTCGTTGTTTCAGGTGAATTGCTGGGATTTTCCCGGCTGGGAGTCGCCCCGTCGCATTACCTGTTTGGTTTGTGCGACCTGACAGGAGAACTGGTCAGAAAGGCCGTTAATTCAACAATAAAGAAGGATTATGATTCAGCGATAAGGATCGGGAATTTCGTGTCTGATTTATACGGTGAGTTTCTGAAAATAAACATGAGAAGCAGTGAAGTCAGGAAAAAAATTGATGAAGTTAAATATAACCTGAAAAAACTTGAAGACCTGGCTGTTAATATAAGCTTAAAAAAATAAAGGGGAGTTCGTAAGAATACATAAGGCCGCATATGTCGTGGTTTTCGCGGTTGTGTTTTTCAGCCAGTATGTGTCTTTTTAAAGAAGAGTTCCCGGATTTCACAGGCCGTCTTATCAGGCTGCGATGTGGGTAAGAAAGAACACTGTGCCCATAAAACTGTTTTTATTATTTGGAAATTATAAAATATTTATTGACAATTATTTTTTATTATGATATTCTGTGTGCCACGTTATTATGGGAGTGAATCAATATGAAAACATTTGTAACCAAACTGAAGGATATTGAAAGAAAATGGTACCTGATTGATGCCAGCGGGCTGGTACTGGGCAGGCTTGCGACAAGGGTGGCAAATCTTCTAAGAGGAAAGGGAAAGGTATATTATACTCCCAATCTTGATACGGGTGATTTTGTTATAATAGTCAACGCTAAAAAGGTAAAATTAACCGGCAAGAAATTACAACAGAAGACCAGTTTTTCTCATTCGGGCTATCCGGGCGGAACCAGATTTATTAAGTATGATAAAATAATGGCTACCCGTCCCGAATGGGCAGTCAGGAAGGCGGTTAAGGGGATGCTGCCGCATAATAAATTATCAGATAAACTGATTGATAAGTTAAAAGTATACAAGGGCAGTGAACATGATCACGCAGCTCAGAAACCGGAAAGGATAGAGATAAAGTAAATGGAAGATAAGAAAATAATTTACTGGGGCGTTGGCAGGAGGAAGTCAGCCGTTGCGCGGGTAAGGCTTGTTTTGGGTGACGGTAAAATAAAAGTTAACAGGAAATCGATGGAAATATACTTTAAGGGACATGATATTCTGCAGAATAGAATTATGTCTCCCTTAAAGCTGGTAGATATGACTGAGCAGTACAACGTATTCGCTAACGTTAATGGCGGCGGGAAGACCGGCCAGGCGGAAGCAATAAGGCACGGAATTTCAAGGGCGTTGCTGAAGGTTAACATAGAATTGAGAACTACTCTTAAGAAAGCTGGGTTTCTTACGCGGGACCCGCGTATTGTGGAAAGAAAGAAACCCGGACAGCCGAAAGCAAGGAAGAAATTCCAGTTCTCAAAGAGATAATTTAAGTGTGCTGTCTCTAACATATCTTGATATTTGCGATAGGTATTTTACAAGGTGCGAGGAGTGAGGTGTATCCGTTGCGATACATAAGCGATGAGCAACGCAGACTATGTTTAAAAGAACATCGCCTTCCGGGAAGGGTTCTCTTTGAGCGGTTTCTTCGTTTTTCCTCCCAGTACTCTGTCTCATAAATTCCCGTTTTTTTTGCCAGGGGATTTTGAGCCGCACCGAAGCAACGAGAGGCGAGCATACCGGGTGTATGTAAGCCGAGTGTTGCAAAGGCA
>JAUXDE010000100.1 GCA_030618495.1 Clostridia bacterium | reverse complement strand
GGAATACGTTTAATAGTTGTTATATAACGCTGTTGTTCTTCAGAAAGGGGAGGATTTATTTCCTTAATAAATGGGGAATAATAGTATCTTACTTCTTTCAAGTTTCTGTTTGCGTTACATAGTTTTTTAGATAGCTTAAGAATGTCCATATAATTAATTCCATAGCAAGCATATAGTGAATGATAAAAATTACTTCCGTCTATAAAAACTATTACGTTCTTTTGCTTAAATAAATCTTTTTGTTCAGGCATTATATTATTTCTCTCTTTTTCTCTTGTGTAGTGCCTACGTTCTTATGCGACATATTAAAACAATAATTGGTTGACACTTTGGTCCTCATAAGCACTTCTTATTTAACCGGATTGCCTGCCCTTAATATCGCAATTTGCGATACCAAAGATTTAAAAGATTCATATTCTACTTTAGTGCTATTTCGCAATTCGTAATATAAAATATTTGTTGACAAAATATATCTACTGTGCTATACTTCTGTTGTCATCTTATGATGACAATAATTTTAAAGCTTAGGGGCATCTTCAATGATGTCCCTTTTGCATTTTAAGGTTGTAATTCTCTTTTCCAACAAATGAATTCCCTTATTTTCTTGATATCAAAAATAAACAATCCATTTTTTCTAAGTTCATTTAGCTCAGAAGATACCACCCTGGCTGTAGCAAATAATATTACTTTTCTGCCTGTATCCAGCAATTCTTTGATAGGATCATGAAAATCACTATCTCCGCTCCATAGGACAAAACATTCGGTTTCTTCTTTTTCATGGTCAATTACCATATCTCTGCCTATTTCAACATCAAAATTACATTTTCGGTCTTCAATGTAATATATCCCCTGTCTGTTCATTTCCGCGAATTTTCGGTTTAAATACTGGATAGTTTCTATATTATATTTCTGTAATAATGCACTACGAATGAAACTCTTAAGTAAAGCGGGAGATTGTGTGTCTATACTGGTTGCATCAATAGGTATTTTGATGATTTTAACAGGTTTAGTCCTGACATGATAGTGAAAGCGGTTCATATCATTAATTAATTTCTGTGAAGTATGATCACCCTGTAAAGTTCCATAATATATTGATACTACGTTTATATTGTCAAAGGAATCCAGAAAATGTTTTAGTCTTTTTAGGTCAACATGCCATTGTAGTCGTTCAGCCCAGGGCCGAACATTAGCATAATCAATATAAACATTAGTTTTTCCAGTAAGTAATCCTTCCAGTTGTTGAATTACTTTTGCTTTTGATTTAGCAATATTTATAATGGTTTCTTTTGTTGATTTAAACATTCTATTCTTCCGTTAGTCTTTACCACCCACGTCCTTATGCGACATATTAAAAAAATATTATCTGACACTAATAATTTATCCCCGGTAATTCCTGCCAGGTTTTATCATGAGCACCTGGCCGATTTTTAACCTATTGGCGTTTCTTATGTCATTATCTTTTTTTATGGAAGATACCGTGGTGCTATACTTTTTTGCAATATTCATCAGGATATCCCCGCTTTTTACCTGGTAATTGACAAATCCTTTGCCCGACTTGGCGATTGTTGTTTTTTTCCCGCTTTTCTTTTTCGTAAAATACCGCCTGCCCGGACGTATTTTAAGCACTTTGCCTATGCTGATACGGTTTACGTTTCTTATGTTGTTATTCCTCTTGATGGCGTACGCCGTGGTATGGAATTTTGAGGCGATTTTGCCTAAAACATCGCCTTTTCTTACCCTGTACTTCACAAAACCTCTTGTCGGAGTCAGGTTCTTAACCTTTGCGATGTTCGCCTGAAACAGCTCCTTTGTCCCTGCCGGCAATTTCAACCTGTACCCGGGATAATTCTTTGGCGTGCACCACGCCATAAGCGCCGGGTTTAGTTTTTTTATCTTTCTTACCGTTGAATTAATACACTTCGCTATCACCTCAAGGTCTATTACCTTGTTCAGTTCAACTTCGTCGTATTCCATCGGCTCCATGAAATCAATCTCAAAACCGTAGTCCTCGCAGTTATCGCCGATTATTGTGCTAGCCACGAACTTCGGGACAAAATGATTGGTCTCCAGGGGAATTGCATTCATTTTCTGCAGGGCGCTGAAATCCGTTGCCTTGGAGAATTTGAGGTCCCTGCCTATACCAGCCTCTCCCCTGTTATAGGCGGCAAGCGCCAGGTGCCAGTCGTCAAACCATTCGTATAACTTAGCCAGGTATTTTACCGCGGCCCGCGTTGACTTTTCCGGGTCCTTCCTTTCGTCTATCCAGTAATTGATTTTAAGGCCGAACCCTCTACCGGTTTTCGACATGAACTGCCATAATCCCACCGCCCTTGCGGGTGAATACGCATTGACCTTGTATAAACTCTCCACGACCGGCAGGTAAATGAGTTCCTCCGGTAAATTGTTTTCCTTCAGGATGCCCAATATCATGTCCCGGTACATCCCGGACCTCTCAAGCGCTTTCTGGAGCGTTTTTCTCTTTTTAAAGTTATATAACGTTATATATCTCCTGACAAGATGGCCGTCAGGATCTATGGGAATAGTATATTTCCTGCCCACTTCCACCTTGCCCGTTTCCTCAACTTCTTTAATTTTTTTCAATTCCTCATCGGTAACTTCAAGGGAAGCCGTGGCAGTCCCGTTCATTTCCTGTAAAATGCCATCCATCCTGGCAAAGAGGTTATCGAATTCCTCTTTTAATTTGTAGTTTTCATCAGCGCCAAGTTTTGCCTGGTAAAGTTTCTGCATTGCTTTAATGTAGTATTTCTCCGCCTTTTCGGAATCACCCTTTTCATAACTCACAACCGCCTTATTATAAAAATCCTCCGCTTTTACGATTATCTTCTTGAAGGACTCTATTTTCTGTCCGTCCGGCTGGGCGCCCACGGGCGACAGAAAAAGAAGAATTAAAACAATTACTCCCGGAACAACCCTCAATCCCGCGTATTTTGCGCAGTTTTCCATTTGCCTTCTTCCACCCTCCAGTCTTTAAGTTCCCATCTCAAATGTTCTATCCCGTCCACATCCATTATCATCCCCTCAATTTTCTCTAACTTCTCGATTACGGCAGGTTCATCGTCATCCTGTATTAACCTGCCCTTAAACCTGAGGTCCCCCTTAATAAAAACGGTGTTTTTTACAGTATTCACCAACAGGACATCAATGTCCACCCAGTTCAGGGTTAATATTCTTCTTATGACGCCGTTTGTTTCCCACGGTTTTTGCATCACCTGTCAATCCGCTCAAGCCCGTTCATGTAAGGGCGTAAAACCTCCGGGACATCCACCGTGCCGTCTTTCGCCTGATAGTTTTCCAGCACCGCGGCAAATGTTCTTCCCGCCGCCAGCCCGGAACCGTTTAAAGTATGAATAAACGAAACGGACTTATCAGCGTCCCTGTGCCTTATATTCATTCTCCTTGCCTGAAAATCAGTGAAATTACTGCAGGAGGAAATCTCCCTCCAGTTGTTTTCCCCGGGCATCCATACCTCAAGATCGTAGGTCTTCGCAGCGCCGAATCCCATATCCCCCGTACACAGGAGCACCACCCTGTACGGGATTTTCAATAACTTCAGTATTCCCTCAGCATCGGAAAGCAACCCTTCCAGCTGGTCATAAGAATCCCCGGGCTTGGAAAATTTCACGATTTCAACCTTGTTAAACTGATGATTGCGTATCAATCCCTTGGTATCCTTGCCATAGGAACCTGCCTCCCTGCGGAAACATGGAGTACAGGCAACGTATTTCAACGGGAGCCGGTCCTCGGACAGTATCTGGCCCGAATGAATGTTGGTCAGCGGCACCTCGGCTGTGGGAATCAAATAAAGTTCGTCATCGCGGCACCTGTAAAGTTCCGCTTCAAACTTCGGCAGCTGTCCCGTACCCGTCATTGCCTTCTTATTGACAAGAAGGGGCGGCATTACTTCCAGGTAGCCGTTCTTTATTTGCTCATCAAGCATGAAACGCATAAGCGCCCTTTCAAGCAAAGCGCCCTTGCCCTTGAGCATAACGAACCTTGATTCGGCTAATTTCACGGCAGACGGGATATCCATTATATCAAGCGACTCACCGATATCGGCATGCTCTCTCGGCTCGAAATCAAACGCCTTCTTGTTTGAAAGGTCTTCCCTGACAACCTTGTTTTCTTTCAAATCCTTTCCCACCGGCACTGAATCATGGGGTATGTTCGGCAGTGTCAGGAGAAACTCCCTTACTTTACTTTCAACTTTCTTGACTTCAGTATCCATCTCCTTTATTCTGCGTGAAACTTCCTGCATTTCTTTTATCAGGTTACCGGCATCCTTCTTCTCTCTTTTTAATACAGCAATTTTCTCTGAACTGTTGTTTCTCTTATGCTTTAATTCCTCAACTTCCTTTAAGCTTTCCCTCCTCGCTTTATCCAGCGACACCAGGTCATCAAGGGAAATTTTCATGCCCCGGTTTTTCATCGCCTTTTCAATCTTCTTCCTGTTATCGCATACGAACCTTATATCCAGCAAAGCGAGCTCCTTTTATTTTGATATTTTAACTAGTGTTACTAGAATTCCTTTTTAGCGTTCAGCATGCCGTTTAAAAACACGTAACATAGTCCCTTATTATAATACCACCATTGCTGCATGACGCCTTCCCTGCGGTTGAAATTCTTAATTTCGTTAGGGTATCCTTCGCGTCTGTACACATCCCTCTGGTCTTCAATTATTTTAAGCGACCATTCTTTTCTTAATCCCTTTTCCTCATTGGTCAGTATTTTTTCCTTGTCTTTCTCCTTGAAATGAAACTTTGACCTTCTTATAAGCCATTCCAGTTCCTGCCTGTCCTTAAACCTTTCGGTATTCTCCCCGAAAAGCTCCAACCCCCTGGCGGCAACCTGAATGGATTCACCATAGAACTCGGCCTCGGTCAGCAGGTCTATCAGCCTATAATAAACCTCAATGTTAACGGAACCCAGTTTCACGGCCGCCCTGAACCTGTTTATGGCCGCCTTCCTGTAATTGCGGTTGGGAAGGTTCTTCAGTTCATACTGCAGAAAACCAAGCGCTTCAAAATACAGCCGTTCCTCCGGATATATCTTCCGTATCTCCTCAAAACGCGCAACCAGTCTTTCTTTGATACTTATTGGAATTGAAACATCATTTTTACGATCTATAATATCCCTGGCGGACTCTATGGCTTTTTTTGTCAATATTGATTCCTTCTGATGCGCTATGTTAAGAGTAAGCGTGATGTCCTTGGATTTTAACCTTGTCTTCTTCTTGGCAAGGTACAGCATCTCGTTCAGGCACATTGAATTGGACGCCCTGTAGGACGTAATATCCTTGGAACTTTCCTGGTACGCCTTTTCAGTAAATATCTTGTTGGAATCAAACTCAAATTCACCGGAAAGAAATATGATACTCATCTTGTAGGTGGTCATCTTATCGTTTGCGGGCAGTTCAATCCGGTAACTGCCGTTATCCCCCGTTGCATCCTGAACGGATTCGTCATCCTTCAGGTTTGAGATTAAAACCATTACCGACGGTATGGGTTCACCGCCCTTGTCCGTGACTTTCCCCTTTATGACCACGGGTTTTTTCAAGGCGATTTCCTTTGAAAGATACTGCTGGGCCGGAACTCTCTTGCCGTTTGCGGTGGTAATAATAGCCGTCACATCATCGCCAAAAATGCGGGAAAAACCTTCAGACGGGAACACAAATACGCTAAATACAAGTACCAGAATAAAAGTATAAATCTTTTTCATGGCATCTCCTTTTAGTGAATCCTTTTTGCTTTTTTTCTTTTAACTCTATAGTGTAGTGTTACCAACATATCTTTACATATGCTGGAAGTATTTTGCTTCAGCGTCAAGGAACAAAGAGTGAGAATACTGTACGTATGTGAACGATGAGTGACGCCGACGATGAACAAAAGACGACAGCCCTTCGGGAAGGGCTCTCTTTGAGCGTCTTCTTCGTCTTTCCTCCCAGTACTCTGTCTCATAAATTCCCGTTTTTTTTGCCAGGGGATTTTGAGCCGCACCGAAGCAACGAGAGGCGAGCATACCGGGTGTATGTAAGCCGAGTGTTGCAAAGGCA
>JAUXDE010000064.1 GCA_030618495.1 Clostridia bacterium | reverse complement strand
TTTAAAGAAAAAGGATGTAACGTATAATAATGATACCTTCCCAGAAGAGAATCCCCACCCTTTCTGAATACATTTAATTTTGAACTACCTGTAACAATTATTTTTAAAGGACTATCCTTTGTATCCCATACCCCTTTAATAAATGATTTCCATTTAGCATATTTATGAAGTTCATCAAAAATAATAAACTTTGTTTCTGGTGGCCAGTTTTCACTATTAATATCTAGCCTGTGGCTCCTGCTGTCCCAATTGAAATACTTACTATTTTTAACATTACTGGCAATCATTTTTGACAATGTGGTTTTTCCCACCTGTCTTGGACCGCCTATAAAAACCATTTTTTTCAATATGTCTTCAGCTATTGGTTTATGTAAGTATCTTATCTTTTCCATTATCAAATATTATAGCGCATATACATAATTTTGTCAAGACATATTTATACTCTACTCCAATATTGTCATGACAATATTATACAACACTCCAAATATGTCTTATTGTTCCGGGGTACTCTGTGGCACTCTGTAGTGGGATTTTCCGTCTGAATAGGGGTTTGTCAAGCAGCTTAACTTTGGGTTCATAGCAGTGTCAGATATGAAAAATCTCTTACTGGACCATCTTTTCCAACATTATGGTTGCCTTGTAATTCTTCGGGTCAATTTCAAGAATTTTCTTGAATTCATCACTGGCTTCCTTTAACTTTCCCGAGGTATAGTAACTATATCCCAGGTTGAAATGGGCATCCACCTTGCCGGGGTTTATGGCAATTGACTTTTTATAATTCTCTATTGCTTTTTTCTTGTTCCCCGTCAATAAATAGATGTTTCCCAGGTTATTATACGGCCCCTCCTGTCCCGGGTTAATAGCAGCCGTTGCCTCAAAGTGCTTCACCGCCTGCGCCCACTTCTTTTGTTTTGCGTAAACCCATGCAAGCCTGTAATGAAGGTCGGCATTATTGGGGTTTTTCTTTATCCCGTCCATAAGGTTATTTATTGTTGCCTGCGGTGAAACGACCTTCTCTTCAAAGAAGCCGATTTCCTCGGTAAGCTGCTTGTGCGCCTTAAAAGGCTGGGCAATCTTTCCTATTGAAAACCAGCATAAGGGCAAAACAATCACCATGACCGCGGCCTTAATAAATTTTTTAAAACTGTTTTCCCTGGCTTTATAGACTGTAATTTCATCCTTTCCACACGAAGCCATCATGCCCATTATAAAATACAGGTAGATAGAAGTAACTATAAAACGCATGCTTACCGAAAAGAAGTTATGAACAAGAATGCCCGTTCCGCCCGAAAGAAAACCAATGATGAGATAGCGCGTAGCGTTGTTTTCGCCGGACAGGGAATTAAGCTGTTTTATCCCGGCCCTGAAGAACGCGTATATGAGCCAGATAAATATCGCCAAACCTAAAATGCCCGTCTCAGAGAGAACCTGGAGGAACTCGTTGTGCGCATAGTTAACTATGAATTTATCCTGCGGGATACGGCTGGTCAATTCCATTGAAGCATACCTCGGGAAATATATATGAAACGCGCCTATTCCCACCCCGAGAGGCTTCTTCAACCCCATCACCATGGTGTCACGCCATATCAGCAGCCTGTCGGTAGGCCTTCTGGCGACATTCAGGAATTCCTTTACGAATCCTCCACGGACGATTATCCCCGTAAAAACCAGGACTATGAGTAAGGATATGATAATCCCTTTCTTTGATTTCAATAACCTGTTCCACCTCGGCTTAAGGAGCGCGATAAACACCACCATTGATGCAACAAACCCCAGCCACGCCCCCCTGGTAGCCGTACACCACAGGTTGAACAACAGCAAACAGACAACCGCCAGGTTTACAACAACAAACCATTTCTTCTTCAGGATGAACAGAAGAGACGCAAATACGGGCAGAACCGCTATAAGGTAGGAAGCAAAGAAGTTAGGATTGCCAAACGTGGAAAACGGGCGTTTGTTCGGCGCAAAATGGGCAAAACCAAAAATATTCCTTACAGGAAAATTAACCTTCTTTCCTATTAAATCAAAGAACTCCGCAAAACCTGAAAACATTGTGGTAATCGGGTTTGCCGGGTTGTTCACTGCAATATACGAACCAAGCCCGTGTATGCCGGCAAAGATTGACGCAATAAACCACACTTTAAGAATGGTTATCCTTGTTTCCCTGTTGTTTATACTGTTAACCGTACCGAAATAAACCAGGAAACAAAACAGGGTGCTTTCAAATACCATTTTTGCAACCGCTTTATCCGGGGAAATACCGTAGAGTACAACCACGAGCAGAAAATAAGTCAGGACAGGCAGGTTTAAACGGTTCTTCTTAATCCT
This sequence comes from Clostridia bacterium, assembly GCA_030618495.1. Lineage (GTDB taxonomy): Bacteria > UBA6262 > WVXT01 > WVXT01 > JAUXBS01 > JAUXBS01. Next base: position 7,453 of record JAUXDE010000064.1, on the reverse strand, counting down.
AAAGGCGCCTTCATGCGCCATTTTTACAAGCCACAGCGCAATAAGCAGGATTATTGAAAATTCCATTGAAAACAACTTATAGCGGGTAAGTTTAACGTCGATGGCTACAGTTGAGAAGACCGTAAAGAAGATGAATATCCAGAGAACAATTTTATCCAAATATTTTTTCATTTAAATGTTTGCGGGAACCGCCAAATCCGCCGCTACTCTGAATAAGTAATATAAAGCGGCTTACCCCGCCTGATTATATCAAACAGAACTCCATCAGATAATTTTATTTTCCCGGTAACTTTCTTAAACTCGGAAAGGTTTGCAGTCTTCTGCCTGTTTATTGCTTTTATCAGGTCCCCGGCATCAATGCCCATTTCCGAAACTTTGCTTCCCATCTCCACGTAAGTCACCACAACGCCTTCTTCCTTCTCATTAATATCAAACTGCTGCGCAAGATAGGCTGTCAATAACCGGACCTCCATACCGAGCCATTCCGCCTTGCTTTCTTCTTCCTCTTTTTCTTCCGGTTCTTTCACTGCGGTTCCGGGCTCGGAAGGCATTTCACCCAGCTCCATATTCAGTCCCTTTTTCTTGCCGCCCCTGATAACAATTACTTTAACCATTTTACCGGGCTCGGTTTTGGCAACAATATCCTGCAGGGCAAGCGGGTTTTTTATCTTCCTGCCGTCAAACTCCACGATAACATCTCCGCGCTCAAGCCCCCCCTTCGCCGCGGCAGATTCTTCCACTACCCCGCTGACAAGCGCCCCGTCCTTATCGGGCAAGCCGAACTGTTTTGACATCACATCGTCCACGACTTTTATTTCTATGCCGAGCCATCCCCTTACAACCCTGCCCTTCTCAATAAGGTCATCAAGAATTTCCTTTGCCTTATTTATCGGTATCGCAAATCCTATGCCGGCAAATACACCCGTGGGGGCATAAATAGCGGTGTTTATCCCTATAACCTCCCCTTTAATATTAAGCAGGGGGCCGCCGCTGTTCCCGCGGTTGATGGAAGCATCGGTCTGTATCATTTCCCTGAAGGTTTTTCCCTCGATATTAAGTGACTGCCTCTTGGCGCTTATTATCCCAACCGTTACGGTCTGTTCCAGTCCGAAAGGAGAACCTATGGCTACAGCCCAGTCTCCTATCCTTATTTTCTCCGAATCGCCTAAGGACGCGTAAGAAAAATCTTTTTTTGAACTTATTTTAATAACAGCAAGGTCGGTTCTCGGGTCCTTGCCTATTACCTTTCCCGTGTATGACTTGCCGTCGGACAGCGTAACCTTAATTTCATCGGCGCCCTTAACAACGTGATAATTCGTAAGAACGTATCCCTTCGGGTCTATTATTACCCCGGAGCCGGTTCCTTCCATCTTCCTGTAAAAAGGCTGTCTTTTTTTCGGTTCGCTTTTCCTCTGCGGGGTACCGAAAAACTCCTGGAAAAACTCTTCAAAAGGATCGCCAAAATAAAAATCATAATACGGCGACTTCATCTTAAGCAGGTGCACTATGCTGATATTCACGGTTGCCGGCTTTACCGCTTCGGCAACGTTTGCGAAGGAATCCTGCAAATTAAAAACTTCCCTGGATACATCTATTTTTTTTGCCTGGGCGTTCTTATCCGCCGCAAGCTTTAGCTGCGGATTTATTTTTTTCTGGTTTGAACTGCCCCAGTATACCAGCAACCCGACAAGTAAAATTAACAAAAACGATAATACCTTCAGATTCTTTCTTTCCCCATCCTCCATTCCAAATCCTCCTTATTGCTTTTTGTTGTCTTTTTTTTCCTCATAAACTAATAGACTTTTAACGAAGAGGCCTAATCCCGAAAGGTTAAACCCACTCCTGTGAATCAGCCGCTCCTCATTGGGGTGACACATTCCCCCCCGTGTTGACGCTCCCTCGGTAAACCATCGGGAGTTTATACTGAGCGAAGCGAATGTGCTGTCTTCCCCCTTTGTTAATTTTTTTATCTTAATACGGAGCGAGCCTCTCACGTGAGCGACCTCTGAGTATTAGTTACCTCTTTCCGTCCATTCCTTGTATTCTTTAATACCCTCACCTATGGATTTTGCTATCCTGCTCTGAAACGCGCTGTTTTTCAACCTCTTTTCCTCCGTGGGATTGGAGATAAACGCGCATTCTATCAGCACCGAAGGCATTCCCGCGCCCCTGAGCACATGGAAACCTGCCTGTTTTACTCCCCTGTTTATCAACCTGCCGCTCTTGCTGACCGCCTTACTCACGAAGGAACAGGCCTCGCTTGAATCATTAATGAATTCGTAAATTGCCATCTCTCCCAGGATTTTATACAATTCATCTGACCTGTCTATTCCTCTTTCAAGGATTATTACCTCGTTTTCCTTGTTTGCCACGGCCTGCGCTTCAGCATCGGTTGCCTTTTCCGAAAGGAAAAATATCTCGAACCCCCTGGTGTTTTTCCTCAACGAAGCATTTGCATGAATACTTATGAACAAATCCGCTTTTTTCTGGTTTGCTATCTCCGTCCTCTGCGCCAGCGGTATAAAGATATCGGAACTTCTCGTCATAATGACCCTGCATTTCAGGTTCTTCTTCAAGTACCTTGCAAGCTGGCGCGCTATTCTCAGGACAACATCCTTTTCCTTCGTGCCCCTCGGGCCTATGGCGCCCGGGTCCTTCCCCCCGTGCCCGGGATCAATAACAATGGTTCTAATCCTTTTTTTTGCCTTTGCCGTTTTCTTTATCTTATCCTCTTCTTCCTCTTTCACCTTCTTTTTTATATCCACGACTATCCTGAGAGGCCTGGTCTTCTTTTCCACAATGTGGCCGCCGGCATTTTTCCCGAGCTCAAGTTCAATCAAAGCTGAATCCGTGTCCTGGATGCTTCTTATTCCTTTAATTACATCATCATCCAGGGTATAAGTTCCCGCTTCGGTATCAACACTGCCGTTTTGCACTCTCAGGAACAACTTCTTGTCTTCCACCCTGGTAAACTTGTAAGTCAGGTCTTCGGATAATCTTATAACAGAACGCGTATAATTCTTGTGCGGGTAAATATTTACGCTGGTAATATTCACTGCCTTCTTTATTTCTTCTTCAATTTCTTCTTTTTTCTCGGATTTTTTTATTACACGCAGTGTTTTCTTTGAATAATTCCATGTAACCGTCCGCCCTACGACACCCACAAACGCGCTGGAGATAATCCCTTCCAGCGGAACCCATGTTCTGCCTTCTATTGACAGGGGGCTCTTGTTCATTCTCCTCCTGATCCAGTTAATAATAACGTACGGGCTGTTATCAGTGAAAATAACCTTGCCCCTGCTGAAATCCAGCACCTTCTCCCCGGGTTTTTTACCGGGCTCAAGTTCTGCATTGAAGATACGGGCAACATCATCTATTGCAAGGTAACCCTTCTTATCAACCAGAAGCATATCCAGTTTCCTTGCCGGCTCATCATCGACAAGCACCTTTATTTCAAGTTTCGAATTATCGTCCCCGGCAACGTTTAAAGCAAGGAATACCGGAAAAACCACGGCAATGGCAAGTATAAATATTTTTTTCATTCATCCGCCTTAAGATATTTTTCAATTATGTCAATAACGCTTCTCGGGGTGCAGGGCTTGGCAAGATACCCGTCACAGCCATGCTTCAGGGCTTTGGCTTCATCGCCGCTCATAGCATGAGCCGTTATGGCAATCACCGGAATATTCTTCAACTCATCGTCCGCTTTCAGGCGCCTGGTTGCTTCCCAACCGTCCATAATGGGAAGCGAAAGATCCATTAATATTATATCAGGCTTCTGACTTCCCGCCTTTTCTATCCCCTCCGCGCCATTAACCGCTTCCACCACTTCATAGCCGTGATGGTTCAGAACGGTCCTGATAACCTCGCGGTTGTCAGCATTATCCTCGACTACAAGTACTTTTTTCATACTTTTTCAGTTTCCTCCATTTTCACCGGAATTCTGAAAACCATCTTCGTTCCCTTGCCGTAAACGCTTTGGGCCTCTATTTCACCGCCCAGAAGGTCAAGTAGTTTTTTCGTTATAGACAGGCCCAGCCCCGTCCCGCCGTACTGCCTTGTTGATGAACCGTCAGCCTGCCTGAACTCCTCGAACATATAAGGTAAATCATTCTCATGTATGCCTATTCCCGTATCTTCAACCGATATTTCAACCTTATCTCCGGGATCAACAACCCTCGCGTCAATTGCTATTCTTCCCTCTTTGGTGAACTTGATTGAATTCGTAAGCAGGTTAATGATAATCTGCTTCAACCTGTTCCTGTCGGTAAACAATTCCGGTGTCCGCTCATCTATGTTCCTGGTAAGTTCAAAACTCTTTGGCCGTATCAGCGGTTCCATTGTGACGACTATCTCATCAACCAACTGCGTAAGTTTAAACTCAGAAGGACTCATGACAACCTTCCCCGCTTCAATCCTGGAAAGGTCAAGTATATCGTTTATCAATTGCAGCAGCGCCTTTGCGTTCTTTCCTATCTTCCCAAGAGCATCTTCCTGCTTTGCGGAAATTTCACCGTAAATCCGCTCCTCCATCAGTGAAGAAAATCCTATTATGGCATTCATGGGAGTCCTCAACTCATGAGACATGTTGGCAAGAAACTCCGATTTCAACCTGTCAGATTCTTTAAGCTTTAAATTCTTATCCTCTATTTCCTTATGCGCTTCCTTCAGATCCCTGGTGGCGCTGTTTATTTTTTCATCAAACCCGCTGTAAGACTCATTTAGTTTCTCAGCCATACTATTAAACTCTTTTGCCAGTTTTTCTATTTCGTCCCTCGTTTTGATGTTCAGGCGGTAATTAAGGTTGCCGGCGCCGATCATCTCGGCTCCATGCTGAAGGTCATGGATAGGAGCAGTAATCATACTGCTGAAACGAATGCTGAAATACAGGGCAACCGCAAGTCCCACGAGCGTCAATATTATGAAAAATATTTTTAACCGTATCAGGTTTGCATAGGCATTCCTGAACGGCTCCTGGAAAACAACCCCCCATTTTGAAAGCGGTGTCAGCTTATACGCGGCAAGCATCTTGGTGCCCCTGTAATCCATAACACTTTCAACACCTGTTTTATCCTGGATTACCTTCTTCACCATACTGCTTTCTTCGCTTAAATCAGTCAATAACATGCTCTCGTCCGGATGTGAGAGAATAACGCCTTTCCTGTCCACTATGTATATATAACTGTCCTTGTCCGGTTTTACCTTGTCCAGCATGCTGGAAAGCGTTTTTATATCAATCCCGCCTATCAATGTCCCGATAATCCTTCCGGCGCTGTTCTTAACCGGCGCATAAACAACCACGACCGCAAGCTCACGGATATAATTGGAGCAGAACACATCCGATATACCCGGCTTCTTAATACTTAAATTCACCTTTGGTGAAAACTTTTTCCCGATAATACCGCTGTTTTGAGGGTATGAAACTTTAACAACCCCATTCCTGTCCTCTGCAAGAATAAAGGTAAAGTTCTTATATCTCTTGTGTACACTTGAAAACCTGTTCCTGAGTTTGGGAAGGTTCCAGTACGCCACACCGTCAATAATCGTTTGCTGGTATGAAGCGTCTATAATCACCTTCTGGCAGTCAACAACGTACTGGTCAACGAGTTTCACCAGGCTCTCTTCCATGGCAAAATGACTTGCGCGAACCTGTTCTTTAATGGACTTCTGGTAAACGAGAAGGGTAATATAACCCAGTATGACGGGCAGTAACGCTATAACGAAGAACAGTATAATTAACTTGTTTCTTATGCTGAGAAATACCGTCTTTTTCTTTATGCGTTCAATTAATTTCATGTAAATATATTCAGGAAGACAACAGTTTCTCTATTTTTCCCATAAGGCGGTCCCAGTTAACGGGTTTAAGCACATAATCAACCGCCCCCACTTCAAAACCCTTTTCCACATCTCCGATTAATTCCTTTGCCGTTATGAAAATAATAGGGATTTTACTTATACTTCTATCGCCCTTTATTATTTTGCATAAAGAAAAACCGTCAACCCCCGGCATTTCAACGTCAAGAAGAATGATATCCGGTTTCTCGGACCGTATAAGATTTATACCTTCAACCGCGTCAAGCGCTCCCTTGAACTTATACCCGTTCGCCCTTAACCTTGCCTCGGTAATTTCCAGCGCCTGCGGGTCATCATCGATTAACAGTATTTTTGTCCTTGATTTTTTCTTCATGCCTCAATCCTGTTTCAACATCAGGTTCACCCCGAGAATCAACTGCTTTAAATCAAACGGTTTCGTGATGTAATACTCCGCCCCGTGTTTATACCCGGCCAGGACATCCTCATCCTTGTCTTTTGACGTAAGCATTATAACCGGTATATCACAGGTCAAAGGATCTTCCTTCATTTTCTGCAGGGCGGTTATACCGTCCATCACAGGCATCATGATATCCATGATAATAAGGTCCGGTTTTACGGTTTTCGCCTTTGCAAAGCCCGTTTCGCCTTCAAATGCCGTTATTATCTCATAATCCTTGCTCTCAAGAAAATCCTTTACAAGCTGAATGCAGTCCTTGTCGTCATCAATCACAAGCACTCTCTTTTTTCCCATTTTAACTCCCAACAATTTATTCTTCCTGCTTAATGGAGGCGAGCGGAATCGAACCGCTGTCCAGAAGTACTTCAGTAATACGTCAACAAGCTTTGCCTGTGTATTAATCTCATGCCTTCAGGCTCCCACAAGCAGGATCCGGTAGGCACCAGCCTTTAAGTCTTCATCTTTTCCTTCAAGGCAAAGGAAAAAACCATTCCGTCTTTATGACGCTCATCCCCGCCCAACGGACAAAACAGGGCGAGCGTAATCCCTTAAAAGGGACTAAACTGCTAGCTTATTAAGCTGCACTTAAAGTTTACTGTCGATTGATTAACGAGCCTTCGACAAACCTCGGCCTGCAGTATTACATCCATTAACCCCTGTCGAAACCTGTGCGCCCCCGTTACAACACAGAAAACAAATACAACATTTAGAATTGAAACTATGATAAATCTACCTGGTTATTATCTTTTCAGGGACCTTCTTATTTCCCTGTTTACTTCCCGTTTCTTGATATCTTCTCTCTTGTCGCGTTTCCGCTTGCCTTTTGCCAGCCCCAGCGAAACCTTTATCTTACCGTGATTCAGATATATTTGAAGCGGCACCAGGGTTAATCCCTTTTCCTGGACCTTGCCTGTAAGTTTACTGATTTCACTCTTATGCAGGAGCAGCTTTCTTTTTCTCTCGGGGTTATAATCCTTACCACTGGCTTTCTCGTAAAGGCTTATATGCACCTTCTGCAGGAACACTTCCCCGTCCTCAATGCACGCAAACCCGTCCTTTAAAGCCGCCTTGCCGTTTCTTATTGACTTCACTTCGGGGCCGGTAAGAACCATACCTGCCTCAAAGGTATCGGAAATGTGATAATTATGCCTCGCAGACCTGTTGTCAGCAAATACTTTACCC
>JAUXDE010000001.1 GCA_030618495.1 Clostridia bacterium | reverse complement strand
GCTGGATTCACCAGGACACAATTCCGTTTATTAAGTGCGGGCATTTGGTGCGATTCAGCCTTGATAGTATTGATAGATGGCTGGCTGATAATACTTTTGATTACCCTTGCAGTATAAAGAAAATAAAAAAGAAATCTTGATTTTTAAAGAAAAAATAATATAATAACGAAAGGAGTTCATCATGGGAGTGTTTAAAAAAGGCAGGAATTAAGAATTTCAGGTTTCATGATTTGAGGCATACAGCAGTTTCATATATGGTAATGTCAGGAGTTGATTTGATTACTGTGAAAGAGATATTAGGGCATGCGAAGATTGATACAACACTAAGGTATGCACATCTTTCACCCAGGCACAAGAAAAATGCTGTTGAAGTTCTTGCATCAAGGATCATGGACACCAAATGGACACCAGAGCAAAATCAGAAGGTTCAAAATAAGCAGTTTATCGACGGTAGGAGAGGTACCCAAGTGGCTGAAGGGGCGGGTTTGCTAAACCTGTAGTGGGGTGTATACCCTAGCGAGAGTTCGAATCTCTCCCTCTCCGCCAGAATCCTTTAATAAAGGAATATGGTGGATTAAGAAGTACTAAAGGATCGGTATTTTCCGATCCTTTATTTTTCTGTTTTTCCAGGTATATTGACATGAATAAAATAGTTATAATACATGATGACAGCTGTAATGGTTGCAGCAGGTGTGTTGATATGTGCCCTAAGAAGATACTCTATATTGAAGAGGGTGTCAGGAAGTGCCGTGTCACTGATGAGAATCAATGTGACAGGCTTGGAGGTTGCGAGGGAGTCTGTCCTAACAAGGCAATTCGCATTACACAAAATTAAATGATAAGAAAATTCCTTATTATTCTATTTCTTTTATTTCTCTCGGGCCCTGTTTATTCTTCAGGCCCCGAAGGGGTTCTTGGCGATTTCTACGGGAGTTACCGTAAGAAGAAGTTCCGTAAGGCTGCGCGGTTGCTGAATATAACTTCCCAGGGGGCCATGGATGCGAGGATAACGGAACTGGCCTTAAGGAACATGTGGTACGCCTTTTATGACCGGGCTACGAGGGTTAAGAACACCAGGGAAGTTATACTGATGAACAGGGAGGAGACGCTTGGGCTTAAGGAAGAGATAGAACTCATGAAGGAAGAGGGGGTTGATATAGAGACAATTGAGGAGATGTCATCACAGCTCTCAAAGATAAACTCGGACTTACGTCTTCTTGAGGCCCTTGTTGACGCGGAGGCAGAGATAACGGGGCCGGTTATCTCAAAGGAAGTGGTTGATGAGTTTGCCGTTGTTGCCACAAGGGCTACCGTCAGGTTCCCCGGTAAGTTTTATAAGGAAATAAGTTCATTTGTTTCCGATATGAGGCTTTTTATGCCCACTGTTGCCGACAAGTATATTGAGCTTAAAAAAAATAGCTTGACTTTTCCGGTGGTTTTTTATTTAATTAATACTTCTTCGGGCTGGAAGCTCATGCTTTTTTCCCAGGATCGCTTCCCTGCCGAAAGGTTTGAAGACTTTTTAGTTGATTATGACTTGTCTTTCGGCCAGTTGCAGTGGATGGCGGGCGCCCAGGCGCAGGTTTTCTGGGAGGAAGCAAGCCTGGAGATGTTTAACGATAAATAATATATAGATAAAACATATTCTGAGACAGCAGGTACCCTGAGGGGTTTAATTGGTTACCCATCCTGCCGAGAGTGATGTTAATTTCAACTTCTCTTGGATTATTCTGTCTCGGAGAAGTTTTTTTATCTTAAGAAAGGAGTAGGAGATGGCCTGGAGAGCTAAGGCGGACAAGGAAGCATTCGTTAAGGATTTCGGGAAGCAGCTTGAAAAGAACGGTGATTTTATAATTGCCGACTACAGGGGGCTTACTGCCAAGGAAATTACCGAGTTGAGGGGTAAGGTAAGGGAAGGCGGTTTTAGGTTAACGGTGGCAAAGAATACCCTGGTTAAGCTTATCATGTCAAAACTCAAGGTTAAGGGCATGGATGAGTACCTGAAAGGCCCCTCTGCCCTGGTTAACGGCGAAGGGGAAGTGGCAACGGGGGCAAAAATCCTGGTTGATTACTCAAAGGAGCATAAGGCGATGAAAGTCAAGGCGGGTATGCTTGGCGGCAGTGTCCTTGATGCGGACCAGGTAAGGGAACTGGCATCGCTGCCTTCAAGGGAAGTGCTTATCGGCATGGTTGCGGGGGCGTTCAATGCGCCGATAGGCGGACTTGCAACAGCCTTGAACAGTATCATCAGGGGCGTTGCGACAGCGCTTGACGCTGTATGCAAGAAGAAGGGCGAAGAGAAAGAGAAGTAAAAAGGGCAAAAATAAAAAAAAGGATAGGAGGAGAAAAGATGGCAGATGCAAAAGCGCACGAAGAGATGTTAAAGAAGATTGAGAAAATGACGGTTGTGGAACTCTCCGAACTGGTTAAGGCAATTGAGGAGAAGTTCGGGGTATCGGCTGCGGCACCGGTTGCGGTTGCGGCGGCAGGCGCAGGGGCTGCAGGGGTTGTTGAGGAGAAGACGGAGTTTGACGTTATTCTTACAGGAGCGGGTGCCCAGAAGATACAGGTTATCAAAGCTATCCGTGAGATAACCGCTCTTGGCCTTAAGGAATCAAAGGCTCTGGTTGACGGAGTACCGAAACCTGTCAAGGAAGGCGTTGACAAAGCGGCTGCGGATGAGATTGTGAAGAAGCTTGAGGACGCAGGGGCAAACGTAGAAATTAAGTAGGAAACGCCACACCGGTAAATAAAGGCGCGCCCATAGTTCAGTTGGATAGAACGTCAGGTTGCGGACCTGAAGGTCGTCAGTTCGAATCTGACTGGGCGTGCCAGATAAAGAGATTCTTTTATGATAAGAAAAGCGCTTATCTTTTTAAACGGTATCTTCATTATCTGGGCATTCATGATGGTGTTCTACACGCTTGCCCCCGGACTGTCGGAATGGATAATGGCTGATGTTTACCTTAATCACGGGCTTGTGGCCTGGATTATGGTAAACACCTGTTTTCTTGTGCAGGTGCTTGCAACGGTGGGGATGATATTTCAAAACAGGCAGTTCATGAACTTCACTATACCGTTTCTTTTGTTCTACGGCGTGGGGGGACTCCTGGTATTTGACTGGAGCTATGAGCTGGCGCCGCTTCATACGCTGCGCCTTATAATGACATTTACCGTGGTGTATTTCTTCTTTGCGGCTCTTAAGAAGCTTCAGATAATAAAACTTGCGATATGGGTGGTTATCGGTACCGTGGTATTCGTGGGTTTCAAGGTTTACCAGGGGGAGTATTTCAAGGCAAACCCGGAGATTGCAAAGTATGTGACGGCTGAGAAATAGGATGCGGAGAGGTACCGAAGTGGCTGTAACGGGGTCGACTCGAAATCGACTTGGCCCTTTACCGGGTCACGGGGGTTCGAATCCCTCCCTCTCCGCCATATATTCATTCCATTACCATCGGGTATGGTGTCACCGGGCGCTGGTGTTTTTTATTCGTTACGAAGCAGTAATCATGGAGAGGTCGCATAGTGGCCGAGTGCGTACGCTTGGAGTGCGTAAGATCGGGCAACTGATCCGTGGGTTCGAATCCCACCCTCTCCGTAGAAGAACTTAAGATGAAGGAATGAGAAAGAAGGCAGGTAAAGTCAAAGGCGAGGGCAGGAGTTGAATAGAGATACCAGGTAATGAGGTTGCCAAATGATGAGAATAAATATGTCAAAGATTTGTGTTGGCGGTATTGTCCTGGTTGCGCTATTTATGTGTTCTTTGAGTGTCCGCGCGGATGATACCGATGAGTATGCGCTGCTGTTCTACGGGGCAGGCGCAAGGGCAATGGGCATGGGGGGGGCGTTTTCCGCGGTTGCCGATGACGCCAGCGCCGGTTACTGGAATCCTGCGGGGTTGGGGATACTTAAACGCAGGGAACTCATGGGCATGTACACCGAGGGCAGTAATTACAATAATCTTTTTTACGCGCACCCTACCGAGGATTACGGGACATGGGGCGTTTCGGGTTATTATTATAATTATAGCAGTATTTACTCTAGCGTTCCTGCGGGATATGATGTTGTATGGGATATGGCTTTAACGGCGTCTTACGGTAGAAGTTTTCTCAAGAGTAAAATAAGCGTCGGGACCAGCGTTAAGTACCTGGTTAAGACCCTGGAAGAAGATGCCGGGGGGGGCACGTCCCTCCGTTCCACCGCGGGGATTGATACGGGGCTTTTGTTCAAGATTACCGATAAAATAACCCTGTCGGGGGTTGTGCAGAACCTGTCCCCGGGTTTGTTTATGACTGGAGCTGAGACGGCGTTGGAGCCGTGGATAAACCTTCCGGTTAATTACAGGGTGGGGTTTGCAATTAAGTCATTCTTTGAAAGCGCTACATTTGCCGTTGACGCCAACTTTCCCGGTAACGAGGATAATTTCATTGCTGTTGGATGCGAGTACGGCATGTCCCGGGTATCCGCCATGAGGATAGGCTTCAATACGAGAAGCGGTTACGGCAACACCCTGTATTTGGGGATAAGTATAGGCGGCAAGAGGTTATGTTTTGACTGGGTTCTTATCCCGTCAAATTCAGCGAAGAACAGGGTGCAGAGGTTCGGTTTGACCTGGCTGTTTGAGGGGTTTAAAACGGAAATTACGGAAGAAGTTGAACTCAATAAAAAGAGGAAAGAAATAAAAAGAAAAAGAAGGGCAAGGGCGGAGGGGACAGGGGCCGGGAAGTTGGATGTTGCCGTGATTGGCTTTAAAACCCAGCCGCCGGTTTCACAGGACGAGGTTGATTCCATTGCCGGATTATTCAGGGGGAAACTTGCGGCAGGAGAGTCCCTGAACGTGGTTGATAGAAGCGGTATGGATGAAATGCTTGCAGGGCAGTCATCGGAAAAGATAGATTGTGTTACAAGTGACTGCGCAGTCAGGCTTGGGGAAACACTGAATGTCCAGGTGGTGGTAATGGGCAGGCTGGGGAAACTTGATGACGGGTATACCCTGAGTGTTGACGTTGTTGATGTGAAGGCGGGTATAGTCCTGTATTCTGACAGGGGGGAATGTTCTTCCGGTGACGGGGTTGAAGCCATGATTGACGAGCTTACCGGTAGGATGATAAAGGATTTATCGAAATAGTAAAGTGATAAGGGGATGTAGCTCAGCTGGGAGAGCGGTACGTTCGCAACGTATAGGCCGCGGGTTCGAGTCCCGCCATCTCCATAGGAACGGTTTGGAGAGATGTTTTCATAAATAGGTAAAGGAAAATAATATGGCTTACCAGGCATTGGCAAGGACGTACAGGCCGCAGACTTTTGAGGAGGTTGTGGGACAGGAACACGTGACAAGGACCCTCAAGAATGCCATTGAGGGCGGCAAGATATCCCATGCATTCCTGTTCTCGGGCCCCAGGGGTATAGGCAAGACAACCACTGCAAGGATACTTGCAAAGGCCCTTAACTGCGAGAAGGGCCCTGCCGCTAATCCCTGCAACAAGTGCAACAACTGCAAGGAGGTAACAGGCGGCAGCGCGATGGATGTCCAGGAGATAGACGGGGCTTCAAACAGGGGCATTGATGATATAAGGGCTTTGAGGGAAAACGTTAAGTACATGCCGACATCAGCCAAGTACAAGATCTATATTATTGATGAGGTCCACCAGATAACCAAGGAGGGGTTCAACGCGCTTCTCAAGACACTTGAGGAGCCGCCCGCGCACGTGATATTCATGATGGCTACCACGGAACCTGAGAAGATACCGGCAACGATTCTTTCAAGGTGCCAGAGGTTCTCCTTCAAGCTGGTCACCCAGAAAAAGATTTACGAGCACCTGAAGTTTTTGGCCGGCAAGGAAAAAGCCGTGATAGCGGATGACGCCCTTAACCTTGTTGCTTCATGCGGGAATGGGAGCGTCCGTGACGCAATGAGCATTCTTGACCAGGTGATTTCCTTCGCGGGAAAGAAGAAGATAAAAAAGGAAGACGTTATATACATACTCGGGATAATTCCCGAGGAGGAACTGGTAAAATTCTCTGATTTTATCGTGGAGAACAAAATCAAGCAGGCACTGGCTCTTATTGACGAGATTATTGAGAAGGGTTACGACATACACCAGTTTGTAAGTGATACCAGGGCTCATTTCAGGAACTTGCTGGTTGTAAAAGCTGCAGGGAAAGACCCGGAGCTTCTTGGTGTGTCCAGTGACAGCATGGAGTTGCTGTTTGAGAAGTCAAAGAAGTTCAGGAGGGACAACCTGATAAGGATAATAGACGACCTGGGACGTATGCATGAGAGGATGAAGTGGAGTGAGCAGCCGAGGACTATCTTTGAGGTAGGTGTTTTCAGGCTGTGCCGGCAATACGTTTCAATTGACGAGATTCTGGAGAAGATAGCGGAGTTCGAGGGGGGGATAGCGGGCTGTGATGAAGGAATCCTCGCAAAGAACGAGGAAAGCCTCGTTCCACGGGGCAAGGAGGAAGAAGCAGAACCGGCAACGGAAGCCAAAGCCAATGTTGAGCGGCAGGCAGTTACAGATAAAGGAGCAGGGAACAGGGAACCCCGTAAAGAACGGGATAAGCCTCGTTCCACGGGGCAGGAAGCAGCGGAAGAAGGTAAGGCAAACGGTGAAGACAACAGCGAACAGCAGGCAGCGGATAAAGAAATAAAGAAGGAGAAAGAAGAAAAAACAAAACAAACGATAGAAAGCGAAGATGATGTTTCAGAGACTTCAGAATACCAGGATGACGGGAAGTGGAAGGAATTTATGACTGAAGTCAAGAATTCGAGCCCCATGTTGTATGAGAGTCTCGTGAAGGGGTCTCTCGAGAGGATTGAAGACGGGATTGTTTATATTGTTTTTCATAGCAGAAACAAGTTCAACAAGGGTGCCACTGAAAGAAAAAAGGATATGATAGTGGATATGGTAAGTAAAGTATACGGCAGGAAACTCGGGGTGAGGTTCCTGCTTTCCGACAAGGCTCCTATTAAGAGTTCCGAGCCCATACCTGATTCTGACGATTATGAAGACGAGGAGCCGGTGACGGAGGAATTGTACGAGGATATCAAGGAGTCGGAACCTGTCGTTAAGAAAGTCCTTGAAGTATTCAATGGGAAGATCACGAAAAGGAAGAGAAGGAAGGATGATAGCTGATGGCTGGTTATTCCAGGGCGCTTCAAGAGTTAATCTCAGCGCTGAATAAACTTCCGGGTATAGGTCCCAAGACTGCGCAGAGGCTGGCATTTTACATACTTAAGAGCTCAAAGGAAGATGCAGTCGGGCTGTCGGATTCAATAGTCAGGGCCAGGGAGCGGCTTAAGTACTGTTCCGTGTGCGGGAGCATTACTGAAAAGGACCCGTGCGATTACTGCCAGTCGCCCGGCAGGGACAAGAGCGTAATCTGTGTTGTGGAACTGCCGCAGGATATATTCGTGATTGAGAAGACCAGGGGGTTCAAGGGTGTATATCATGTGCTGATGGGGGCGCTTTCCCCGCTTGACGGGGTGGGGCCGGATGATTTGAAGATAAAACAGCTTCTTGAAAGGATTAAGAAGGGCGGGGTTAAGGAAATAATCGTTGCAACCAATCCCAATGTCGAAGGTGAAGCGACAGCCATGTACCTATCAAGGCTCATACATCCCCTGAATATAAAGGTGACAAGGCTTGCCCACGGCATACCCATGGGCGGGGACCTGGAGTACGCGGACGAGGTTACCCTTGCCATGGCGCTTGAAGGCAGAACGGAGATATAAACAGACATGTATTATCGTAATCATACGAGGGCCGGCGGTTTAAGGTTATTAACGGTGTTGTTCGCGCTTGCCTGTCTTCACGGCATTTGCCGCGGGGAGGACATATCCCTGCCTTTCGGTGAGGTTGTGGTAACGGGGGAGGCAGTCAGCAGGGCGTCCCAGATAGAGATAGACGGTGAGGATATTATGATACGCGATGCGAGGACTGTTGACGAGGCGCTTGATTTCATACAGGGCGTGCACGTGTCCGTGGGTAACAAGAACGAGCCGGAGGTGTTTTTAAGGGGGGTCAGCCAGGACCAGGTACTCGTGATGGTGGACGGCGTGCCGGTAAGCTCGCCCTATTACGGTTATCTTGATTTGAGCCATATCTCCGTAAACGATATAGAGAAGATAAAAATAATCAAGGGCTCGGCGTCGGGTATTTACGGGCCGAACGCCATGGGCGGGGTTATCAACATAATAACCAGGGAACCCACGGAGAAGACGTCCTATAAAGTTAACGGGAGGCTAAGCGGTTACAACACCATGATGGGCGGTGTCGGCTACTATAAAACCTTCGGGAAGTTCAACCTCAGCTTTGCCGCCGCTAAGGATGTTTCGGACGGGTACGGGCTAAGCGCGGCCTATGATGCGACGCAGTTAAACCAGGGGGCGGGTTTAAGAGAAAAGAGCGATTACGACAAGTCTAACGTTTCGGTCAAACTGGGGTTCAATCCCGGCGACCGGCATAGAATGGCCCTGTCAGTCCAGCACATTAACAGCAGTAAGGGCATACCTCCGCAGGTTTCAAACTCAAAAGCTAAATTCAGGGATTTTCCCGTATGGAAGAAGACAAGGTGCGCTTTCAATGACAGGTTAAGGGTAAGCGACAGGTGCTCCGTAAGTTCAAGGATATACTATGACAGGTATGATAATTCAATGGATTGGTACGATAGTATCTCATATCTTGTGGTTGACAGGAGAACGACTTTCAGGTCGTACGCGGTAGGCACGCAGTGTTACGCTGATTACAGGATATCGGATTCACATTCCATAAAGGCCAGTATTAATGCCAGGGGGGATTTTCACAGCGATTATGACAGCAAAACTTCCGAACGCAACAGCTATCATGCCAATTCGTACTCGCTGGGTATTGAAGACGAAATGGCGTACATGGATAAGATTCTTTTTAGATTGAGCGGCAGTGTAGACACGTTCAGGGAGGATGCGGCGGTAAGCCCTGTAATGAACGTGATATACAATCCTGATGATAAGACAACCATAAACCTTGACGTGTCGTTCAAGACAAGGTTCCCGACTTTTAATCACCTGTATAACAACGACTCAGGCAATACCGCACTGACTTCGCAGAGGAACAGCGGTTTTGAAGTCGGGATTGGCAGGGATGAGGATTTTCTTACGGGTAACCTGTCGCTTTTCATAAACAATGTGGACGGCCTGATAGAAAGGAAGAATAAGGAATTCCAGTATCAGAATATAGCCCAGGCGTACATGAACGGTATCGAGGTTTCTGTAAGCGCGGAATTATTTGAAGGTTTTTCATGCGCTGTTGATTATGCATTTTTGGTCGCAAAAGACAGGAACCCGTCCTTCATCGGCAGGAACGATAATGAACTGCCTTATATACCCGCCAGCAGGTGGAACTTCAGGGTGTTGTACAAATCAGGAAGGATGACAGCAAGCCTGCTGGGGCTGGTTAACGGTGAAATGTATTCGTACGACTGGAACGGTAACCAGGAAATAATAAATCCTTACAGCCTGTGGAACCTGAGGTGTTCAAGGGAAGTTTTTAATAATACCGACATAAGTATTGCGCTTAATAATATATTCGATGTTGATTACGTTGAAGAGACAGGCTATCCCCAGCCGGGCAGGAGCCTGGTGGTTTCATTTAACATGGGGATATAGTTTTTTCCGGGTTGAACTTATCCTCACTAAGGAGGGTTTATAATGCTGGCGGTATTATTTTATGGAACCATGTGGGGTATGGCGGAGGCTGTTGTGGGCGGATTCCTGCATTCGGTACGGTTTCCCCTCACCGGTTCCGTTATGATGGGCATAGGGGCGTTCTGTATTTCAAGCTGTATCATAAAGGAGAGGGAGAACTCGTCAAGGTGTCTTGGCGTGGGTTTGGTGGCGGCTTCGTTGAAGTTGTTGAGCATACCTCTTTACTACAGGACGCTGGTTTTTAAATCAATAACCCATCCCGTGATATCCATACTGGCTGAAACGGTAATTACCGTAGTAATCATATCCCATGCTTACAGGATTGCCGGCGAGCGTTCCCATGACGGGATTATAAAAGGTTTAATAATAGCGGGAGCGGGGCTTATGATTGGGTTTTCTACGCACATTCTGAACACGGCAGCCTATACGCTGTTAAATCCTCTTTTTACGCCAAAGAGCGTTGTTTCTACGGTTTTGTTCTGCGGTATGGGCGCGTGGTTCGCGTTAGGGCACGCTCTGCGCGGAAAGATGAGCGGGAAGCATTACGCATACGGTTCGGTTATCAATTTAGTGGCGGTGTTTGTTTATCACAGTGTTTGTCTAATAAAGGGATTTTGAAAACTATCTGCATAACAAGTACTGTAAGCGGCGCCGGAAAGACCAGCCTCGCGGAGAAAATTATTAAGAGTTCAGACGGTTGGGCTGCATGTAAGGTAACCGTTTATAATGATAATACCGACCAGGTCAAGGGTTTCTCAATAGAAGACAGCCCGGAAGTTATAGGAATGGCCGGTACCGATACCTGCAGGTTGATGAAGGCGGGCGCAGGCAAGGTGTTGTGGGTGAGGACCGAACGGGGGCATGTAAAGAAAGCCGTTAGCGAGGCGCTTGAAAAGCTTGACGGGTATGAGCGGGCGATTTTTGAAGGCAACAGCGCGCTTAAGGTTTTTAAACCGGACCTTGCTGTTATGATAAGAAGTGAAGGCGCGCTCAAGGATTCGGCCCGGGATGTAATGGACATGATAGATGTATTTATAGACGGGTTTCCCGGGGAGAACGCTGTCAGGAAGGTCATTGACAGGTTTGATTCCGCCTAGGAGGTAATTGAGTTGAAAATAGAACTCTGTATAAACGGTAAGAAGATTAAGATTAACAGCTTCGTGGAAGAAATAATTTATAACACCCTTCTTGGCCTGGTAAAACCCCTGAGGGGGGCCGGCAGGGTAAAGACGCTTTCCCTTAAGATAAACGGGGGGGGAGAGTCCTGAGTTGGTTTACGTGATAACGGGAGCCATACACTCGGGCAAGACGTCTCTTGTGAGCGATGTCGTTGATGTTTTAAGAGATAAAGGCGTGGCTGTTTGCGGGTTCCTGAGCGTTGCGGTTATTGAAGGCGGCAGGTACCTTGGATATGACGGGGTTGATGTGAAAGGCGGCGGGAAATTCCCGCTTCTAAGAAATACCGCGGACAAGGGTTCTTTGAAGGCAGGCGGTTTTTACTTCGTTTCTGAAGGAATTAAAAGAGCATGCGGGATTATTGAGGAATCGAAAACAGGCGAAGTGGTTGTTATTGATGAACTCGGCCCGGCAGAGATAGTTGGCGGAAAGGGGCTCTGGCGGAGCGCGCTTGGGGTTTTTTCGGAAGGCAGGTACGCCCTGGTCGTTGTAAGGGAGGGGCTTCTTGAGAAATTCCGTTCCCTTGCCGGACAGGCAGAAGTGAGGGTGTACACCGCCGGCAGTGACAGCGCGGGCAAAATCGCGCTTGATATACGGGCTTATTTGACATAAATATTTGTTTTTGGTATAATAATAATTCCTATGCATTAAAACAGATATTGACGTATGAACAAGCAATAAATACTGGAAGGAGAATATTAATGGCAGAACTACTTGAAATCAGATGGCATGGCAGAGGCGGACAGGGAGCAAAGACGGTTGCTTTGCTTTTCGGTGAGGCTGCCCTTGCAACGGGCAAGTACATACAGGCGTTCCCCGAGTACGGACCCGAGAGAATGGGCGCTCCCGTACAGTCTTTTAACAGGCTCTGTGATGACGAAATAACCCGGCACTGCCAGGTTACATCGCCAAAAATAGTAGTCGTGCTTGACGAGACGCTTATAGGGCAGGTGGACGTAACAGAGGGGCTGCAGGAGGATGGTTCGATAATAGTTAACACAACGCTATCGCCCGGGGAAATGAAGGACAAATTAGGACTGAAGAGCCAGAAGGTTTACACGGTTAATGCGTCAAAGATAGCCACGGAATGCATCAAGCTTGATAAACCCAACACGCCGATGATGGGAGCGTTGGTCAAGGTATCCGATTTTCTGAAACTTGACGGGGTTATTAGGGATACGGAGCATAAGCTTAAGAAGAAATTTGCGCACAAGCCGGAAGTAATCGGGGGCAACCTTGATTCAATAAAACGCGCCTACGAGGAAGTAAGGGGAGAATAAAGATAAAGGAGAAATAGATGGCAGAGATAAAAAAGAAGGGATGGAAGGAACTCGCGCACGGCGATGTCCTTGAAGCGGGGACGGCGGCGGAGTTTGAGACTGGAAACTGGAGGAGTGAAAGGCCGGTCCGCGACATGAACAAGTGTATCAGTTGCCTTATATGCTGGATTAACTGCCCGGACTCAGCGGTAATACTGAAGGACGGTAAGATGACTGAGGAGTTCGACCTCAAATTCTGCAAGGGCTGCGGCATTTGCGCGAAGGTGTGCCCGCCAAAGATTCAGGCGATAAAGATGGTCCCTGAGAAGAAATCAGGTAAATAAAGGAGATATGATATGGCAGGAGATAAAGTAGCAAGAACAGGAAACGAGGCGATGGCGGAAGCCATGCGCCAGATAAACCCGGATGTAGTTGCAGCCTACCCGATAACGCCGGCAACGGAAGTTGCGCAGTTGTTCTCACAGTTCGTAGCTGACGGCAAGGTTGATACCGAGTTCGTGACAGTTGAGTCGGAGCACAGCGCTATGAGCGCATGCATAGGGGCTTCTGCCGGGGGTGCAAGGGCGATGACGGCAACAGCGTCGCAGGGCCTTGCTCTAATGAACGAGATGCTGCATATAGCCTCAGGATTGAGGCTGCCTATTGTCATGCCTGAAGTCAACAGGGCGCTTTCAGCACCCATTAATATACACGGGGACCACAGCGATACAATGGCTTCCAAGGACACGGGCTGGATACAGATAAACTGTGAGAATTCCCAGGAGGCTTATGATTCAATCATACAGGCGGTAAAGATATGCGAGCATCCTGATGTTCTTCTTCCTGCAATGGTAAGCGATGACGGGTTCATTATAAGTCACTGCATGGAAGTAATACACATGTTATCGGATGACGAAGCGAAAAAGTTCATCGGCGAGTACAAGCCGGAAAGGTTCCTGCTTGACGTTGACAGGCCGTATACACTGGGAGCGCTTGACCTGCAGGATTACTACTTTGAGCACAAGAGGCAGGAGATAGAGGCGATGAACAAAGCAAGTAAAGTCATTGTTGAAGTCGGCAAAGAGTTTGGAAAGAAGTTTGGCAGGGAATACGGGTTATTTGAAGAATACCGGATGGACGGCGCTGAGCTGGTGATACTGGTCATGGGTTCAACGGCAGGCACGACCAAGACAGTAGTCAGGGAACTCAGAAAGAACGGTATAAAAGCGGGACTCCTGAAGCTGAGGATATTCAGGCCGTTCCCGTTCAAGGAACTCTCAGATGCGCTCAGGGGAGCGAAAGCCCTGGCGGTAATGGACAGGTCGGACGCTTTCAACAGTTTCGGCGGTCCATTGTTTGAGGATGTAAGGTCTTCCCTGTATGACCTTGAAAAGAAACCTTTAATAACTAATTATATTTACGGCCTTGGCGGCAGGGATATAGGCCTTGACGCCATAAAGGGTGTTTATGATGACCTTAAAAAAATGACTGAAACGGGCAAGGTGGAGCAGGTGGTCAACTACCTTGGCGTTCGCGAATAAACGAAGGGAGCAATGATATGCCAGGAATAAAAGAATTAGCCAAAAGAGAAGAACAAATGACAGGAGGGCACCGGTTGTGTTCCGGCTGCGGCGCGGGTATTATGGCAAGGCAGGTCCTTTTAGCCGCATCTAAACATAAAGTTATATGTACCAGTTCAACAGGGTGCCTTGAAGTGGCAACAACTATATTTCCTTATTCGTCATGGAAGGTGCCGTTCTTTCACAGCGCTTTTGAGAACTCCGCCGCCACGTGCAGCGGTATTGAGGCGGCATACCAGGCCCTCAAGAGGAAGGGCAAAGTTGATAAGGATATAAAGTTCATTGCCTTCGGCGGTGACGGGGGCACCTATGACATAGGCCTGCAGTCCCTTTCGGGCGCAATGGAGAGGGGCCATAACATGCTTTATGTCTGCTATGACAACGGGGCGTACATGAACACGGGTATTCAGCGTTCATCGGCAAGTCCCAGGGGGTCGCATACGACAACAGGACCTTCGGGCAAAGTCAGTTACGGCAAGAAGCAATACAGGAAAGATTTAACGGAGATAATGGCGTCGCATCATATACCTTACGCGGCGCAGACTTCAATAGGCAACTGGCGGGACCTGACGACTAAAGTTGAGAAGGCGCTTGATACAGAAGGCCCGAGTTTTATCAATATCTTCACCCCGTGCAGGCTTGGCTGGGCGTATGATCCGGCAATCACCATTGAACTGGCAAAGCTTGCCAGTGATACGCATTACTGGCCGATGTATGAGGTGGTCAACGGAGAGTACAAGTTATCCTACAAACCAAAGGAAAAGAAACCGTACAAGGAATTCCTGCAATTACAGGGAAGGTTCAAGCACATGCTTAAGAATGAAGAACTGGTAAACGAGATAGAAGAAGAGATTGAAAGGCGCTGGAACAGGCTCCTCAAACTTTGCGGTGAAGAAGTACAGCAGTAGACAGTAAAGATTAAATAATCGTGTAAGTATATTATATTCCCTGGTAGCTCAATGGTAGAGCGTTCGGCTGTTAACCGAAATGTTGGAGGTTCGAATCCTCCCCAGGGAGTTTGCTTTTTTTGTACGAAATACTAAAAGAGAGAATTTAATGGCTCCTACGGTAAAAGTCTTAAGATAAAGCGAATTATCGATGACTGGCCTGACCCCCGAAAATTGGTCCAGACAAAAAGTGGAAAAATACATTGATTTTTAAACCTGAAAATGGTATAATTTTTTGGGAGAAAGTTATTAAGGGACAAAAAAATAATATGACAACTCAAACAGCAAGCACAAGTTTTTATGGCCTGGGCATAGCGCCAGCAATTCTTGAAACACTTGCACGTTTAAAATTTACCACGCCCACCCCGATTCAGTCCAAGGCTATTCCTGTTGCTATTGAAGGGAAGGATGTAATAGGTGTCGCCCAGACCGGCACAGGGAAAACACTCGCATTTTGTATACCCATGTACCAGCGCCTTGCGCAGACTTCCGGGAACGGCTTGATTCTTGTTCCTACCAGGGAGCTTGCCCTACAGGTTGAAGAGGTTTTTAGTCAGGTCGGACATTCATTCCATATAAGAACCACCGTAATTATAGGCGGTGCCCCTATAAATCCCCAGGCTTCAGCACTAAGGAAGAATCCCCGCATCATTATCGCTACACCCGGACGGCTGATTGACCACATTCAGCGAAAAAACATATCGTTGTCCCGGGTCTGCCTGGTTGTACTGGATGAAGCAGACCGAATGCTTGATATGGGTTTTGCTCCGCAGATTGCCAGGGTGCTGGCGGGTGTAAGCAAGAACAGGCAGACAATGCTGTTTTCAGCTACTTTGCCGCCAGAGATAATGAATATTGCAAACAGTTACATGAAAATGCCTATAAGCGTTGAAATAGCGCCTTCAGGTACAGTGGCTGATAATATTGACCAGGAATTATTTATCGTAAACAAAAACTCAAAATTTCCTCTACTCGAAAAAATGCTGAAGGAGTATCACGGATCTATTCTTCTGTTCACACGCACAAAACACAATGCCTGCAATATATCAAAGAAGCTTATAGCCAGAGGGCAGAGATCGATTGATATACACTCAAACCGCTCACTCAAACAAAGAAGGGAAGCGATGGATGGTTTCAGATCAGGCAAGTACAGGATACTTGTAGCAACAGATATCGCATCACGCGGGATTGATGTTAAAGGCATAGAGGCAGTAATAAACTATGATGTTCCTGATGATCCGGAAGATTACGTTCACAGGATCGGCCGTACAGCAAGGATAGGTAACGCAGGGCATGCAATTACATTTGCTACCAGGGATCAGAAAAAGAACGTTCTGGGCATTGAAAGGCTTATAAACGCCCTTCTGCCTGTTGCAAGCCACCCAGAAATCCCTTCAGAAGAATTTCCCAAACCAACTAGTGTTTTCTCTTCAAAAAGAAGAGGCAGGTCCTTCAGCTCCCGAGGAAGACACAAAACAATTAGAAAAAGATATTGAATCCCCCCTGCTTTTTCTTCATCAAAGTTCCAACATCTGGATGAAGTGTTGCTATTTAAAAACATGACATTTCTATTTTGGCTTGACAATCCCAATAATTTGCTTGTATTTTTAGGTCAATTGAGTATAATTTTAAAATTAAGTTGGCTAAAGCTAAAGAAAGGAGAATCAAATGGTATTATGGGCAGGTATTGTACTTGTGGTTGGTGTGGTCTTAGCGGTAATGTCTGTTGTTGAAAAGGGGAAAGAGGTTAAGGTTAAGGTAAGGGAAGGTGAGGAAATAGGGGTTGGTATGATTATGGATAGAATCGGTGAGGTTTCTATAAATAAAAAGGCCATACCTAAAGCTATGGTAATTCTCATAGTCTTTGCTGTCATATCATATGCGTTAGCTTCAGCTGTAATCATACAGGCAGGGAACAGGGGAGTGATTTTTAATATGTTTAATGGGGTCAATCATGACCGTATTCTTGATGAAGGTTTCCATATTGTTCTTAAAGGATTAAATACTGTTACAGTTTACGATGTTTATACAAAGACCTGGTCCGATAAAATATCCTGCCTTAGTTCAGACGGCCTTCCTTTAAGTTGTGAGGCATCAATCCGTTACAGAATCAATGCAAATAAGGTTTCGCATATTAAGCAAAATGTTGGTAATGAATGGGATGTTAATGAGAAGATTTTGATTCCTACCTCAAGAAGCAAGATGCGGGATGTCGCCGCAAAATTTACT
Organism: Clostridia bacterium; assembly: GCA_030618495.1. Taxonomy (GTDB): domain Bacteria; phylum UBA6262; class WVXT01; order WVXT01; family JAUXBS01; genus JAUXBS01. The sequence goes on along the minus strand of JAUXDE010000001.1, from coordinate 23,525 downwards.
GCTCAGGAAGCGTATGCTCAAAAGAGGATAGAATTCCAGCAGAAGTACCAACAATTGCTGGAAGAGTATTTTGAAAAAGAGAACTATCTTACTTCGGAACAGATTCTTGTGAGAAAAATTATACCTCCGGAAGATTTAACACGGAAAATACAGGAAACCAAGGTCGCAGAACAGGAAGTTATTAAGCAAAAGAACATTCTTGAAGCTGAGAAGATGAAGAAGAAACAGGAAATAGTTAAAGCTGAAGCGCTTGCAAAAGCTCTTGAAATTAAGGGACGTTCAATAGCAAGAACCCCGCAAATCATAGCAAAGGAATGGATTGACAAGTGGGATGGTGTCCTTCCGCAATTTATGATGGGCGAAGGTTCCGAGAAGATAATTATTGATTTGGAAGGGATGATGAAAAAGAAATAAGAAATATTTATAAAACCACATATACGAAATTATATTTTACCTGTTATTAACTAGTTAAAACTTTTTATTAGTATGGATATCCGTATATCGTTTGCCAGCAGCAACCCAGTAAAATCATTGTTCGTGAACTGGCTCCCCTGGTCACTGTTAAAGATTTCAGGATGCTCATGATTAAGCAACGCTTCTTCCAGTGTTTCTACACAGAATCCCGGGTCCGGGGTATTTGATAACCGCCAGCTCAACACATACCGGCTGAACCAGTCCATTATTGCTACAAGGTATGCAAATCCATGCGATAGGCGAATATATGTAATATCTTGTCGACCACACATGATTTGGCTTGTCTATCGTTAGCTCTCGTAACAAATAAAGGTATATCTTATGCTCCGGATGCGGCTTTGATGTCTTCTTCCCCGGGAATATAGCATAAGGAAAGCGATAAAGTGGTGACTTTCTAACAAGAGAAAAATATAAGATTCCAAATTTTATTCTATTTCAAAAGAAAAGTGAAAGCATTCCTGAAAATGCAGGATAATACAGGTAAGTTTACCCTGAGTATAGCGAAGGGAACGTCGTTCAGTCGAGGGAGTTTTTGAAATTCGTCTTTGGATAACATATATAGCAAAGCAAATCCAGGGAAACGTTTGAAGGGAATAAATCAAAGGAGGAGAATGAAATGGTAGGAAAACTAAACGAAGATGTATTGGAAGCGGTGCTTGAGACAATTCCATTGGAGTTTTCAGTGCTGGATGAAAACGATAATGTTCTTGGCTGGAACAAGCACAAGACGAGGATATTCAAAAGGCCTGAAGCTGTGGTAGGACGAAATGTGAGTAAATGCCATCCTGAAAAAAGTCTTGCGAAAGTTGAACAGATACTTTCAGAAATGAAAGCAGGTAAAAGGGATAAAGCCCGTTTCTGGATTGATTTACCGATTGGTCCTGGCGGAGACAAGCAGAAAGTGTTGATTGAATATTATGCATTGAGGGCTCCAGACGGGAAATACCTGGGATGTCTTGAGGCATCACAGAACATAAGCGGATTGCAGGAAATCCAGGGTATTAAAAGGCTGCTTGATTAATCACTGCATTAAGGACAAGTTCGCAAAACGAAGGGAACGTCATTCAGTCGTGACAGGTTCGCGAAGCGACGAAGTGAATCCTAATGAAAAACTGGTTTGTATATATCATTGAATGCAAAAACAAGACATTATATACAGGAATAACCAATGACCTTGAACGCAGAATAGGAGATCATAAGTCAGGAAAAGGCTGCAATTATACAAGGTCTTTCGGTTTTTCAAAACTTCTTTGGAAGGAAGAACATCCTGATAGGTCATCAGCATCAAAACGCGAATCCCAGATAAAACGCTTGACCCGAAAAAATAAAATAGCATTAATAAAACAAGCGGCGATGTGACCGGGTCATGAAGAGTTTATTGAATAAATAAATTAACATACCAAGGATATGCCAGGATTAAGTTAAAGGATGCGTATGATTATAAAGATAGGTATGTCCATAGTACTTGTTTTCATAATGCTCTCGTCTGTTTCAGCGGAAGGGAAGAAGTATATTGAGACTGTTCCCAGGCAACATACTGCCGGTGAAATCGCATTGGACGTTGGTATTCTGTATTCCATTCACTGGGCGGGGGATCTGCTTATGTTCAAGGTTTTAAGTGATGGTGGGGGTGATTTTCAGCAATACAAGGAAAACTTTTTTTTACGGAACATTCAATGGTGGGATGGAGATTCCATATGGTGGAATTTTGTAGGGCACCCATATACGGGGTCCCAGACTTACCTGTATTACAGGGCCAGGGGATACAGCAAGAGGGAAAGTTTTCTGGGAAGTTTCGTAGCAAGTTTCCTGTTTGAGAGTACAATTGAAATACTTCATGAACCATTCAGCTTTAATGATGCTGTTATAACCCCCGCATTCGGGTATTTGTTGGGCACATGGTTTGAAAAGATAAGCCTTGAGATGATAAATAGTGAAAGTAATTTTAAGAAAGTGCTGGCAAGAATCATAAATTTATCTCTTAATTTCAGGTTTTATGAAGGCATTGAAATAGTGCCGGTTGTATCCGGCAGCATGACGGGTTTGTTCGTGGCATGCCGTTTTTAGAAGGGTAATGGGAATTATATGGCCATCTTATGTTTTTTCCCATTTCTAAAAAGCATTTACTGATTACTTGACAAAAGGGATGAATTGGGGTAAAAACATCATTATAGAAATGATAATGAGAAAATATATTTTTGTTCTAATGTGATATAATGAGATAAGAAATCCTGGAAAAGGGAGAGCGAATAATGAAATCATTCGACAAACTGATAGGGCGGCTTTTGTTTTTCTTGATTTTTTTATTGCTTGCGGTTCTTGTTATAAGAGAGATATCATCTTACGATATCTGGTTTCATTTAAAGGCAGGGCAGTGGATTTTAGAGAATTTCAAGGTTCCTGAATATGACATATTTTCATATACAGTCCCATCAAATCTATGGCTTGACTCGCAATGGTTATTCCAGGTAATATTATATGCTGCATATTCTATAGGGAATATAGCAGGTATTCATTTACTAAAAATTATATTCTATATTTTGGCATTCATATGTGTATTTAAAGTTGTAAACAAAAAATATTATATTTTTTCATCGGTATTTCTTTTCATTACATTATTAATTATACAAAACAGATTCTATGCCCGCCCGGAGATGATATCCTTATTCTTTGTTGCCTTATATTTCCTTATTCTCCATAATTATAAGCATAAGAAATCAAATTCAATCTATATTTTACCGCTTTTACAACTTATTTGGACAAACACACATGGTCTATTTATCATAGGTCCTGTGATGATACTTAGTTATATGGCAGGTGAGTTTTTTTCATGGAAGGTGATGTCCAAATCAAAATGGCATGAGGATGTTCCAATAAAGGGGAAAAACTACAATAAGCTATTAATCATTTTTGTTTTAATGATGTTAGCCTGTTTTATAAACCCTTATGGTATTAGAGGAGTAGCTTTCCCGTTTCTTCTCTTTACGGAACTTAATTCTAAGATAGCGAGTGAATTACAGCCATCACTTTCCATATCAAACAGTAACCTGATATTATTTTGTTACAAGACTCTTATAATGCTTACTATAGCTACGTTCTTTTTGAATGTTAAGAAAATAAATATAACAAATATTATCCTTTTCTGTGGTTTCCTTTTCATATCACTCAAGGCGTGGAGGAACATTTCTTATTTTGCTGTTATTGCCACGCCTATTGCAATTTCAAATATGAATAATGTTTCAAGCAGAATTATTGAGATTATTAATAGTATAAGAAATATTTTTAAAAATACATTCAGGATTATGGTTTCGCTGATACTTATTTTATTGATTATGATATGCATAGTAAATGTATTAAACAATAATTTCTATAAAAACGTTAAGAACAGGTATAGCGCTAAAAGATTTGGCATTGGAGTTTCAAAATTTATATATCCGGAAAAAGCTGTTGATTTCATAGAAAGAAACAATATAAGGGGAAACATTCTGAATTGTCATAAAAATGGAGGATACCTTATATGGAGATTATATCCGCATAGAAAGGTTTTTATTGATGGCAGGGGTAAAGTTTATGGCGAAGAATTTATAAAACATCATGCGGAATCCATTCGTAAATATGAATTATTTCCGAAATATTTAGACGATTATAATATAAACTACATACTCTTCAATCATGATTCGTGGGAATCAAGTATAATGTCTGTGCCTCTTTATAAAAACAAGGAATGGGAATTAATTTATTTTGATAATATAGCTTTAATATTTATAAGAAATATTGAGCAGAACAGAAAAATCATCGAGAATAACCCGGTGGATTTTAGTTTATTAATAAAAGGATATAATAAGAATGATGATGGGATCCAGAGTTATTATGTTGCCAAGGGTATGTTTTTTTTCTCAACAGGTTTTTATGATAATGGTGAATACGAGCTTAAAAGAGCAATAGATTTAAACCAAAAAGACTCAATGGCATATTATAATCGAGGCACGGTTTATAATAGAATAGGATATTTTGATAAAGCAATAGATGATTTTAATAAAACAATAGAGTTGAATCCTAAGTTTTATCATGCATATAATAACAGGGGAATTGTTTATAAAACAAAAGGTTTTTATAATATGGCAATAGTGGATTTTGGTAAGGCGATAGAAATAAATCCAAAATATTTAAGAGCATATCAGAATCGAAGTATTACTTTCAGGGAAACAGGGCAAAATAAGCTTGCGAAGAAAGACGAAGATAAAATAAGAGAGTTACTAAAAGTGAAATAAAGCGTAGCAAGGTTCAGCAAGAAGATTTATTGCCACCTTTTATTTAGTTGATAAATAGGCTGTAATCGTGTACATTATAGAGTAAGAAAAGATGAGTAAAGATCGTGTGCTATTAAAATATTAACAGGGAAATCAATGTTGTATGTAAGGGGCGCCATTTAAAACCTGGATGAAAGTATGAAAAAGGTATTAATATATATATCATTATTTGTTACGTTGTTTAATGCCAATCTTTATGCGGAGACGATAAGACAGAAACTGGATACCGCGGAGAACCTGATAAGTAAGGGCAATGTCAGCGGGGCTGTGTTGATATACAGTAAACTGGCTCGCAACAGGGGAATAAATAATAAAATAAGGGCTAACGCCATGCACAGGGCGGCGGTTATACGCGAGACCAGGCTTAAGAAATACGAGAGTGCCCTGGGGATGTACAAGAAGCTCCTTGGGGAGTTCCCGGGTTACCGGAACACTATGGAGGTGCGCAGGAGGAAGGAGCATGTAGAAAAAGAAATAGAGAAGTACAGAAAACCCTTGAGCGTATTTAAGATGAAGAGGTATGTGGGGAAGCTGAAACCCGAAGAAATAAAAAGTGATATTAAGTCACTTAAATCCATGATCAGTCAATATCCTGATTTTTACAAGATACCTGAAATATATGCCATGCTGGGCGGCAGGTACTTTATGCTTGGGAGGTGGCTGGTTTCTTACCGGTACTGCAGGAGAGCAGACAGGCTTAATCCGGACCTCAGGGAAAACAGTATGTTCAGTAAGGATATAAAACAGGCGCATTTTACCTTTAAAAAAAACATGCCCAGGTGGATAGCATCCATCTTTATATTCATCTGCATTGTATGGTCGGTAAGGATGCGGTTCTGGCGCGGTGTTGACCTGGCCGGGCTAAAACTGTTCCTGTTGTTATTGATATCCTGGTTTATCCTGGCTGTAGTAATATTTTCGCTCCCTCTTTTAAATCATATATCAGGGGCATTCCCTCTGCTCCGGGGTATTGAAGTTCCGGATAATCTGAAGACTCCGATATTTGTCCTGCCATGGTACAGGCCTTTTGATGATTCCAAATTCTGGTACTTCATATTATACAGTATAATTGCCATGGTACTGGTGTGGTTAGGGGCCTCAGGATTTGCAGGGATAAGGAACTGGAAGAAGTACCCTGCCATTCTTGTTCATTCCATAATTATTACCACTTCGATAATCACGATATTCCTGTGCAATTTCTACATGGAGGGCTTCTATTACAGGAAGTTCATGTTCTTCGAAGAGGACTCGAGTTCAGCCAGCGAGCAGTATCCGCATATCTTTAAAAAGTACACCACGAGGGAACCCAGTGAAATAGAGTAGTGTTGGGGTGCAATTTAACATATGAAATATAAAGGATAAAAAGATGAAAAAAGGAAAGATATTAAAGGTAAAAGCCGGGTACAATCCAAATTCAAGTTCAATAGGTACGCTGTTGAAGGCTTTCCCCTGCGCCCTTTTCGGGTCCGCTGTCCTGTTCAACATTGTTACGGGAATCATTTTTTCAAGGAAGCTGAAGCAGGGGAAAAAGGACAAGCCGGAGAAGAAATGAGCAAGCCGTTACGTTACAGGTTTGAAGCTTTTGGGGGTATCATCTCGATTGAAAGCCCGCCGATGCTTGCCTTTGTGGACAGGGACTGCATGCGCGAGCTCGGGCTTGGCGAATCACCTGAGTGGAAAAAGAAAAGGAATTACCTGTCTGCGCCGACTGAAGTCCATTTCTCGGTGACCAATGCCTGTCCCGTAAAGTGCCGGCACTGCTATATGGATTCCGGTGACTGCAGGCAGGACGAACTGGATTTGAATTCATGCAGGAAAGTGCTGGACTCTCTCTCGGGGATGGGTGTTTTCCATGTGGCGCTGGGCGGAGGGGAGGCGTTCAGCAGGCGTGATTTTTTCAGTATTGCCAAGTATGCCAGGAAGGTGGGTATAGTTCCGAACCTCACGACAAACGGTTACTATGTGAACGAAATAATTGCGGAAAAATGCAGGATATTCGGTCAGGTGAATATCAGCATAAACAGTCTGGATGAAGAGAATTTCAGTATGGCGGATTCAGCGGTAAGGAGGTTAAAAAAAGCCGGGGTAAAGACCGGTGTAAACTGCATGGTTTCAAGCTTGAATTACAACAGGCTGGATGAAGTGTTTAAGTATGCCAGCCGTCATGGGCTTCACGATGTGGAGTTGTTGCGGTTCAAGCCTTCAGGCAGGGGCAGGGAGCTGTATTATAAGATGAAACTCAACGACAGGCAGAACAGGAGTTTTTTCCCGCACGTAATGAGGATTTCCGAGAAACACGGGGTTCCGGTAAAAATAGACTGTTCCTTTATCCCGATGATATGTTTCCATAATCCTGACAGGAGTGAGATGGAGAAGTATGCCGTTTACGGTTGTTATGCGGGGGACGTACTGCTGTCGATTTTCTCTGACGGGAGATTCGCAGGATGTTCATTTGCCAGCCACGGCAGAAAGAAGTGGGAAGGCGATGTGAAGCGCCTGTGGCATGATTCAAGGAGCATGAAGCGGTTTCGCAATTGGGTCAGGAATGCCCCTTCTCCCTGCCGTGAGTGCGGGTACCTTGAAATCTGCAGGGGGGGGTGTCATGTGATAGCGGAGTTTGAAACGGGGGATTTCAATTCTCCTGATCCGGATTGTCCCATTATAAGCAAGAAACCATACAGCGGGGATAAATGAAGCACTAGTCGCAGGAAAGAATGTTTGTGAAATGGTGAGAAACTCCCAAAGGGCGCTGTTGCAAGGATAATTAGGTGTTGAATGAAATGGTTATAAACAGGAAACGGACAGGAATAATTATTCTGGTAATCACGATTCTTGCTTCAGGGTGGAGTGGCGGGGAATTCAATGAAGAGGAATTCATTAACAACCTGAAGGAGCTTCACGGCAATATATACAAGGCATTTGATTATTCAGAGGATAACGAGATTTACAACTGCCTGGCTTACAGTTTTATGGGTGAAGAGCTTGAAGAACAGTTCTTTGTATTCTTAAGGACGATAAGGGAGTTCGAAGCCCAGGGGTACCGGAATTATATTCAGAAAATAGACTATGAGAAAATCATTATAGAAAAAAGAAGGAAAAAATATATCAAGGTATATATTAAATGGAGGGTATTCGGACTGGTCAAGCATCTGCTTCATGAGCATAACAGGATAAACACGTATGAGGCAATATACAAGTTGAAGAAGTGCAGGGTCGATAAAGACTGGAAGGTTGTCAGGACGCAGATTTTAAGCGGTGAGCGGATAATCTTTCCCAAAAGGTATTATGACCCGGACGGAATACAGGTGGACGAGAAAATCGTTATAGAAAAAGTGAGACAGCCCTTATGATACTTATAAAAAACCTATTATTCAGGTATCCCGGAGAATCGGATTTCAAGCTTGAAATTGAAGAACTGCGGATAGAAGACCGCCAGAAGTGCTGTATCATCGGGCCCAGCGGGTCGGGCAAGACCACCCTTTTAAATATTATAACCGGCATTTACAAGCCGATAAGCGGGACGGTCAGGATAAACGAGATGGAAATCAACAGGAAGAACGACAGGGAAATAAGGAATTTCAGGATAAGGAATATTGGGTACATATTCCAGGATTTCGGGCTTATTGATTACCTGAACGTTGAGGATAATGTTCTGCTGCCCTTTTACATAAGTCCGGGACTTAATGTGGATGGAAAGGTGCGCAAGAAGGTTGATTTTATTCTGCGCAGGCTGGATATAGGGAATAAGAGCAGGAGTTATATTGCCCGGCTTTCCCAGGGGGAAAAGCAGAGGGTAGCGATTGCGAGGGCGCTGGTAACGGGGCCTGATATCGTTATTGGCGATGAGGCGACGGGTAACCTTGACGTGAAAACGGCTGAGGTTATAATGAACCTCCTGATGGACGTGGTGGAAGAAAACAAAGCCACCCTGCTGTTTGTCACTCATAACGTATCATTGATGAAGCACTTCGGAAAGGTTATTGATATTAACAAGGTCAATAAGGACAGGGAATAGAGATTGATAAAAAAAATATTTAAACTGGCAATTAATTACCTGAAGTATAACAGGCTGATGTCTATAATCCTGGTTGTATGTATCACCATCAGCATATTCATTCCGATGTTTACGGTTAGGATAAGCAACCTTGCCAATGAGATACTCTCGCGAAGGGCTATGGAGACACCGCTTGTAATAGGACGCAAGGGCGGGTCGTTGCAGCTGGTACTGAACACTCTTTACTTCAAAGCGGACACGCCTGATATAATGCAGTACAGCGTGTATGAGGATATTGCGGGGAAAAATGCCGGAAGGGTTATTCCCCTGTACAACAAGTATACCGCCAGGGGGTACCCGGTGATCGGGACGACACTGGAGTACTTCGGGCTAAGGAGCCTGGCAGTGCGCAGCGGCAGCAGTATGCAGGTACTGGGCGACGCGGTGCTGGGTTTCAATGTTTCGAGAAAACTAGGGCTGGGGGCGGGGGATTCAATTATTACCGATACGGGGAGCCTTTACAATATTTCCTCGATGTACCCCCTGCAGATGTCGATTGTCGGGGTTCTTGAGAAAAGCAACTCGCCGGATGACAATGTTATTTTTACCGGTATCAAGACCACGTGGGTGATAGACGGGATAGGCCACGGGCATAAGGATCTGAAAAAGGCGGAGGATATAGACATACTGTCAAGGGACAGGGATAATATAGTCGGAAGCCCGAGCGTTTATGAATATACAAGGATTACCCCGGAGAATATCGATTCGTTTCATTTCCACGGGGACCCGGGAAGATTCCCCCTTACGGGAATTATTGTTATACCGGAGACCGCCAGGAAGAAGACCATTCTCCAGGCAAATATTAATCTTTCGGAAACATTGCAGGCGGTGACACCCGAAGGGATAATCGGTAACCTGATGAAACTGGTGTTCAATGTCCAGAAAATACTGAGTTCCTACTTCTTTCTCGTGTTCCTGTCAACGGTGTTATTCCTGGCACTGATAATTACGCTGTCCCTTCAGATAAGAAAGAGCGAGAGGCATATAATGCAGATGATAGGGAGCAGTAAATACACAATATTCTTCATACTCTTTACCCAGATGTTTACAATCGTCCTTATAAGTTTTGGAATGAGTGTGGTTGCTGTTAACGTCCTTGTTGCTTTTGTAAAGTATTTGCAGTTTATTTAACACTATAAGAGGAGCTGAAAATGAAAAAAATACTGCCAATGATTGTCATTGTGCTTGTTGTGAGCCTGGTTTCAGGTTGCGGGGGGCCTGCCGCTGAAAAGAAAGCGGGAACTTCCGGAAAAAAAATAGTTATATATGCGACATTTTACCCTACCTGTGAGTTTTCCGGGATAATAGGGGGTGACTACGTGAAGGTGGTAAATCCCCTGCCTGAAGACGCTGATCCTGTGTTCTGGATGCCATCAAGGGAGATTATAAGGGAATACCAGGAAAAAGCGGACCTCATAGTGATAAACGGGGCAGGTTTTGAGAAGTGGGTGAAGAAGGTCATGTTGCCGGAGGATAAGATAGTAAATACCGCGAAACCGTTTGAAGACAACCTTATAGAAATCAAGGGTACCATAACACACAGCCACGGCAGTGAGGGCAGTCATACGCATGCGGGGATAGACGGCCATACCTGGATGGACCCGGTGCTTGCAAAGAAACAGGCTGAGGTTATCATGAAGGCTCTTATCAGAAAGGACCCTGCCCATAAAAAAGAATACAATAATAATTACGGCAAACTGTGCGGGAAGCTGGATAAACTTGATAACATGTTCAGGGAGCTTGCGGGAAAGTATAATGGCCGGATGCTTGCCGCTTCGCACCCGGCGTATAATTACATCGCAAGAAGGTACGGGTGGAAAATGAAATCGTTTGATTTTGACCCGGAGAAGATGCCCACGGGACATTCCATGGGGCATTTCAGGGATTTCGTAAAAAAACATAAAATCCGGCACCTGGTATGGGAGAGTTACCCCGGGGGCGAAGTTGAAAAATATTTTCTGGAAAAATCCGGCGTCAGGAGTATTGAATTTTCTCCGGTGGAAGCGCTGTCGGGAGAAGATTCAAGAAACGGCAGGGACTATTTTTCGATAATGGAGCAAAACATCAGGAACATAAGTGTGCTGTTTTCGAAAGAATAAAGGGTATTGCCGATGTGAAGGAAACAGTCGGCCTCTTGTCCTGCAGTGTTAACAAATCAGCAAATTAAAGGAATATGCGATGAGAGTAGGGATTATAGGCGGAGGAATAGCAGGTTTGACCGCTGCTTACGAATTATCCAAACAAATGCATGAGGTAACTCTTTTTGAAAAAGAAAAAGAAATGGGTGGCTTTGCGAGTAGTTTTAATTTCGGGGGAGATTTTATTGAGAGATATTATCATTTTATATGCGGTTCTGATAAATACCTGGTTGAGTTTTGCAAACAATTGGGATTGGAGAAAAACCTGTGCTGGAGGAAGGCAAATACGGGTTATTTTGTCAGGGGAAAATTATTTCCATTTACGAACCCCGGGGATTTAATTAATTTCGGGCCGGTAAGTTTTTCGAGTAAATTAAAAATCGGGTTGAATATGGTGTTTTCCAGGAACATGAAGAACTGGCGCAAGCTGGATTCTATTCCTGCGAGGGATTGGCTGATAAAACAGATTGGATTAGATGCATATAATGAGATATGGAATCCGCTGTTAAGCATAAAGTTTGGCAAGTATCATGATAAGATTTCAGCAGCGTGGATATGGCACAGGATATACAGGATTTCAAAATCGAGAAAAGGATTCTTAAGTACCCAGGTTCTGGGATGCATAGACAAGGGGTCGAAGCTTCTGGTTGATACTCTTGTCGGGGAAATAAAGAAAAATGGAGGCAGGATACATACACAGACGACGATAAGTAAAATAGTTGAGGAAAAAGGCAGGGTAAGAGGACTTGAAGCAGGCAAGAAATCCTGGAATTTTGATTATGTAATTTCAACCATGCCGCTTCCTGAATTAATGAAACTCCTGCCCGGTCATCCGGACTATGTTAATTCTTTTAATAGAATAGTTTACATAGGTGTTGTTTGCATGATTCTGAAACTGAAAAAATCTTTTACTGACAATTTCTGGCTTAATATAAATGACGAGCGAATAGCCGTAAACGGCATGGTGGAATACTCTAATCTGAATGCATGCAAACAGTTTAGAGGTGGCAGTATCCTTTATATTCCTTATTACCTGGATACCAGGGAGGAAAGGTATTCATATACGGACGAACAGCTGTTGAAGGAGTATAGTGGTTACCTGAAAATAATAAACCCGGAATTTTCTGAAGACTGGATAGAAGATTATAAGGTTTTCAGGGATCCTTATGCCCAGCCTATCTGTCATAAAAATTTCCTGGAAGTCGTACCGGAACATAACACGCCCGTTAAAAACCTTTTCCTGATAGATTCTGCTCAAATGTATCCTGCTGACAGGACTTTGAATGATGCAATCAGACTAGCCAAGAAAGTGGCCGGGCTGATAACAAAATAGCATTGGAGAGCGGCTTCAGAAGAAAATAAAATGAGCATTGATGGACACCTTTATATACACCTCATTATTTAAAAACTTATCTTGTAAAGTAATAAAATAAATGCTATAAATTTATTGCTTATTTAACGCTGACGTAGCTCAGCTGGTAGAGCAGGGGTTTTGTAAACCTCAGGTCGTGGGTTCGAGTCCCTCCGTCAGCTTTATCCTATACCACAAAAAAACACGGTACGGGATAGAAGGGGTTTTGGTTCATGTCATTACAGAAGAGACTTGTAATTACTTTTCTTGCCCTGGTTATTGTTTTCATTTGCGGAAGCGTCGGTTTTATGGTAATAGAGGGATGGACTTTCCTTGATGCTTCTTACATGACGGTAATAACGCTTACAACCGTGGGGTTCAGCGAGGTGAACACGCTTTCCTCCGGGGGAAGGGTGTTCACGATGGTGCTGATAGTTGTAGGCATGGGGATTTTATTGTACGGTGTTAGTTCCGTAACTGCATTCATCGTTGAAGGGCAGCTTATGAACATTATAAGGAGGACCAGGATGGATAGAAATATAAGTAAATTAAATGACCATTACGTTATTTGCGGCGCCGGAATGGTGGGAAAATATGTAATTGAAGAGTTCATTAGAACCGGGAGAAGTTTCGTGGTTGTTGAAAAGGATGATGAAAATATCAAGAAGGTAAAGGATAAGTTTTTATGGGTTGAAGGCGATGCAAGCGAGGACTCTGTCCTGCTGAATGCAGGTATTAACAGGGCAAAGGGGTTGATTACTGTGCTTCCCGAGGATAAAGACAATCTCTTCGTGGTTCTTACTGCAAGAGAACTTAATCCCAGGTTAAAAATCGTATCAAAAGCTACGGAGGAGGAATCCATTCATAAACTCAAGAAGGCTGGAGCCGATCATATAGTTTCCACCAATTTCATCGGTGGGATGCGCATAGCTTCTGAGATGTTAAGGCCCGCCGTAACGACTTTTCTTGATACGATGCTCCGGGAGAAGGGAGATTCGCTGAGAATAGAGGAGGTAGCTGTACCGGCTGATTCAAAGATGGCAGGATTGACGCTGGGGGAGGTTGAAGTGCCCAGGAAGACAGGGCTCATAGTTATTGCGGTAAAGGATAATAAAAATGACAAGTATTTGTATAATCCCCATTCAAGTCAGAAACTGAACGAAAATGATTCATTGATTGTACTCGGCTCGGTGAGCCAGGTAAATAAGTTAAGGGAGCTTGTCAGCTGATTATTTGTTTGCAAATTTCATAAGAATATTATAATATAAATTACTTTTCGGGAAAAATCGTTATTCTAAGGATATAGAAATGGCTCTGCAGGACAATTTAGACGCAATTATTAAACCTCTTATTAAGAACCTTATCGCCAAGAAGTCTGTAACAGCAGAAGACCTTGGTGATGTGCTTAATATTACCATCCAGAAGGTAGTTCATTCCATAAGCGCTCTTGCGATTACCCTGTTCATGCTTGGCAAAGATGATAAGGTGCATTTTTCTAAGGTGTATTATTCAAGTGTCCTCTATGAGGGTGATGAGGAATTAGAAAAAGCATTTACCGAGAAAAAAGAGGAGATGGAAAAGGTTACCCTGGACAAGGACAAGGGTATAATCGGCAAGGTTATCAATTCAGGCAAGTCATATTTCTGCCAGGATGCCAAGTCGGACCCCAATTTTTATTCCCAGATAGACTGCAAGACAGGCTTTGAAACCAAATCCATGATGACTGTCCCGTTGAAGGTTGCGGACAAGGTTATCGGGGCGATACAGGTTCTTAATAAATTCGGTGCGGAAGGAATTACCTTCTTTGTCGAGGAGGACCTGTTATTCCTTGAGGAAGTGGCAAATTATTCAGCAAGGATTATCAACAAGGTTAATTTTCCTGATACTGCATTCCCGGAAGAGGAACTTGCCTCATACGTGGCCCAGTTGACCAAGCACCCGTTTTTAGATGTGTTGAAGGATTTTGAGGTGGACAAGGCGCTGATGAATATTATAGGGCCTGAACATTATAAGCGGTATCCCATTTTCCCGGTAAAGAAAATCTCCGGACAGAACCTCAGGGTCGTCCTTGAAAACCCTCTTGAGTATCAGCAGATTGAGAGCTGGGAAATTGCCACGGGATTCAAGGTGAAGGAAATTGTTGTAAGCACCAAAAGCGGCATAAGAAAGATTATTGATGATTTTCTAAACAGTATTGGTGAAGGCCAGTCCTCCGGTATGGGAGATGCGGCAAGCGAGGTGGGGGAACAGTACGGCGCTGAACATGGGGTGGAAGTGATGGATGTGGGTGACGCGGTAACCGAGGACAGCGCTCCCATTATTAAACTCGCCAACCAGATAATCGAGGATGCTTATTTCAAGGGGGCAAGCGATATTCATGTTGAACCCTTTGAAAAGGAGGTCCTGATAAGGTTCAGGATAGACGGTGTGTGCCAGGAGGTTCTGAAATTGCCCAGCAAGTCCTCGCGGGCCTTGACGGCAAGGCTTAAAATTATGTCGGACCTGAATATCGCCGAAAAACGCCTTCCCCAGGACGGGAGGATAAAATTTAAGAACTTCACAAGGAAGAATATTGACATTGAGCTCCGCGTGAGTATCGCTCCACTGATCTGGGGCGAGAAGATATGCATGAGGATACTTGATATTTCCGGAAGTCTTCTGGGCCTTGCTCAGATGGGATACTCTGAGCATAATGAAAAGCTTTACAAGGAGCTTATCAAAAAACCGTACGGCATGATACTGCATGTCGGCCCGACGGGAAGCGGTAAGACGAGCACATTGTATGCGGCAATCAATGAAATCAACAAGCCGGATATAAACATCCAGACGGCGGAAGACCCGGTTGAATTTATGCTAAGGGGTGTGAACCAGATGCAGATGAAGAGGGAAATAGGGCTTACCTTCTCCGCTGCGCTTCGCTGTTTCCTCCGCCAGGACCCGGATGTTATCCTGGTGGGTGAAATCCGCGATTTGGAGACCGCCGAAATTGCCGTGGAAGCTGCCCTGACGGGGCATCTGCTTTTCTCAACCCTTCATACCAACGATGCCGCGACAACCGTTACGAGATTCATTGAAATGGGTATTGAGCCGTTCCTGGTTTCGGGAACCGTTCTCGGCGTTTGCGCCCAGAGGCTCTTAAGACGGCTCTGCCAGAAGTGCAAGAAGCCCGTGGACGTAACTCCCGAAACCCGCAAGAAATACAACATAGCGGATGACGTTCAGTTCTACGGGCCGGTGGGATGCGAGAAATGCAACGATACGGGATACAAGGGCAGGATAGGTGTCCATGAGTTGTTGACTCTGAACGATGCTATAAGGGAGGAAATAAACAAAAAATCACCCGCTGAAGTTATAAACAAGATTGCCATTGAGAATAATATGATATCCCTTTTTGATGACGGTATAGGCAAGGCAAAGGCGGGCATCACTTCACTTGACGAGGTATTTACCAGGCTGATGGAGAAATAGAAAAACGATATTATTGGGTATCCCACGGGCTGTGTTGACGGGATATAAAATACGGAGTTGGAATGATTAATAAAGCTATTTTGAAAAAACTGACGGGTAAATTGGTGATGGTTTTCACCAATGAGAACATATCCAGATGGAGGGGCTGGCTTTCAAGGGAATCCAATGAGCATGCGGTGAAGTTAATCAACAGGAAGAATGAGGCGAAGAGTGGAGCTGCTGCTATGTTGACATGGACAAGGTGATAGCCATAAAGGAAATTCCCGTGAAAAAGAAACCGGAGGAGTCAGAGTCCACGGTTATAACAAAGTATAAAGTAATAAAACCCGGAACGCCCACAAATAAGACCGAAGAGAATAAATCCTAAAAACAGAAAAAATAAGAAAAGACTTGTCAAAGTAGAAATCATATGGTATAATTTTATTGAAAGGCATGTATAAATTATGAAGTTAATAAAAATAACATTAATATTATTATTTATTACTGCGATTTTTCCCGCAAGTGGATTTTCTGCCAATGTTTTGTTCAACCTCGGGGTATTAAACAACTTCTTCTGGCGCGTTAAGGAAGATATCAATCCACATGTCCAGGGTGAACTTGAATTTTCCATGAAGGTTTCAAAAGATGACAGGCTGGGGATTGGGATTATCCCATTCCTGTCCCATAGTTTTGATGACAATGAAGTTGACGAAGGGAATTGGTACCTGTATTTAACTTACAAAACGAAAAAGATTGATATAAAAGGGGGATACATATATTACCAGGTAATGGGACTGGGCGAGCAGAAAAGACCGCAGCAGGGAGAAGTTTACAGCAGTTTTCTGTACAAGGGCAAACTCGGCCAGTTGAGTTGTTACAGCGGTTTGACGGCATATTTTGATATCGCCAAAGCCGGCGCTGCCTATACCGAGTTAGTTTTCTCTGTTGACCTGGGCAAGAGCAGCAGTAAAGTATTTTTTAACGTGGGCTCTATCGTGGGATTTGATTTCGGCCAGTTTGTGGAAAGTGATCCTCAGTTTACCGTGTTGCAGCTAAAATTAGCGCTCAATTTAAGGATTGCCGAAAGGATTTTCCTGGTACCTGATTATACCTACGTGCTACCTCTTGATCCGAGCAGGTTTGAAAGTACGGGCATAGTGAGATTGAGCATTAGTTTCAGGTAAGAGTTACTTCAAGTAAATATCATTATAAAGATAAAGTATCCTATCCTGGTAGTTACCACCGAATAAAATAACTTTCTTATCATTAAATTCTTTTAATTCTTTATCAGGGATTGGTTCATTTATATCGGGTTTTTTAAGTTCGTATTTCTTGCCGGTCTTATCCTGGACGAGCCACCATGAACTATCTTCTTCTTTTCTTATGGTTCCTTCAAGGCGTACCCCGTAAAGGTAGGGGTCTATTCTTGCCAGCGCCCAGATTATGTATGGTTTAAGCCTGGCGGAAGAGGTTCCAAGTTGCTTCCGCAGGAATTTTATTACGCTGTTTTTTTTCATGAGTGAAAGGATTTTGACTATACTGATTTTCAGGTCTTCCCCGCCTTTTTTAAAAAGAGATGTTAATGATCTGACACTGATACCCATTCCCTTGATGTTTGTTATTGACGACAATAGTTTTTCCTGGATGTTCTTTTCCCGTTCGTTTTTAAGTACAGTCATCATTTTATTTGCCGTACTGTTATTGCCTATTATTCCCAGGGCTTCGGCTACCGCGGCTCTTACCGGGATGTTTCTGGTTAAAAGTTTCTCTTCAAGGTATTTCCTGGCGATTTTGTTGTTGGTTTTTCCAAGGGATACTGCTGCGCTCAAAATATCCTCTTTATCACAGCGGTTTTCAATTATGGAAATATAGGTCCTTACGGCATTATCCAGTTCACCTGATTTTTCATGGCAGGATGCGATGTGTAATTTCACCTTCACAGCGGATTCGCTGTCGGGGAAGTTCTTTATGAAACCCTGGAAACGCTTCAGCGCTATGAGGAAATTGCCGCTGTTGTATACATCTACAGCGCGCTTCAGGGCTCTTTTTTCTCCAGGCAGGGCTTCGGAATGCGCTTCGTTTGCGCCAATGAGTAAAAATGCTGTTAATAATATAATAAAGGAAACGAGAGGTGCGGTTAATGGAGTATAGCCATGAAATGACTTATTTATTTTCATCAAACTTGTACCCGATACCCTTAAGGGTTATTATTTTTTTTCCATGGGGTTTGAGCTTTTTCCTGAGCTGCGCGACATGAAAATCAATTGTCCGGCTTGTCCCGAAGTATTCAAAGCCCCATACGCTTTCAGTAAGGAAGGTCCTGTTGAGTGGCTTGCCTTTTTTAGACATAAGAAGGTGCATCAGGTCAAATTCCTTCGGGTTCAGTTTTACCTGTTTTTTGTTGATGAGAACGGCTCTTTTTTCAATGTCAATTGAAAGTGTGCCTGATTTCAGGATTTTACTGGGCTCCTCTATCCTGTCGGTTCTTCTCAGGAGTGATTTGATACGGGCAAGGAGTTCCCCCTCTTTGAATGCGGATTTCCTGATATAATCATCGGCTCCGAGTTCCAGCCCGACGATTACCTGTGCTTCCTTTTCCTTTGTGGTAAGCATGATTATGGGGAAATGCTTTGTATTCTTGTTTGACCTTAATTCTTTGCAGAACTCAACGCCGTCTCCATCCGGGAGCCTGAGGTCAAGTATGATGAGGTCCGGTTTGGACTGTTTTATTTTTTTTCTTGCATCCCTGATAGTGGGAGCCGAAATGAGGCAGTAGGACTCCTCTTCCAGCGCTATAGAAACAAGATTAATCCAGTCCTCGGTGTCCTCTACTAAAAGAATCCTCTTTTTCATTATGGATATATAACATAATTAAAATAAAAAAGCAATAAAAAACCGGTTTTTTATTGAAAGAATTTAACAAGTATGGTAAGATTCCTTTAGTGAATATTAAAATGACTGTTCAATATGAAGGTACTGCCTATTCAGGATGGCAGGTGCAGAGAAGGAAATCCGGGGGAAAGGGAAGCCGTAATATACAAACCCGCAAAACAGTACAGGGTGAGATTGAAAAACAGCTAAAGAGAATCTTTCAGAAAGACGTGAAAATAACAGGCGCTTCAAGGACCGATGCGGGGGTTCATGCTTCAGGCCAGACGGCTAATTTTCTGGTAAAGGACGACAAGGTATCTCTTAAAGTCCTGCAGCATTCCCTGAACTCCATGCTGCCGAAGGATATAGTTATTTCGAAAATGGCAAAGGCGGAAAAATCGTTTAACGCGCGATACGCTGCAAGGTCCAAGATATATGAATACCGCATACTGAACCAGCAGTACCCGGAAGTTCTTGACAGGAATTTCTACTGGCATATCTGGCAGGAGCTTGACTGGAGGAAGGTAGTGAAGTCAGCAGGCTATCTTCAGGGCAGGAGTGATTTTTCCGCGTTTTCCTCAACAGGTTCACCAAGGAATAATAATTTCTGCAACCTGAAACGCCTTGATATCATAAAGAAGGGCAGCCTGTACAGGGTAGTTATTGAAGCTGACTTTTTCCTGTACAGGATGGCAAGAAACATTGTGGGACTGCTCGTACACGTCGGGAAGGGAAAGGTTGGGCCAAAATGGGCAGAAACTGTTTTAAAAAAAGGAAAAATCGACAAAGAATATAAAACCGCGCCCGCAAAGGGTTTATGCCTTATGAAGGTTAAGTATAAATAAAAATAGTTGACACTTTATTATTCTGGTTGTATACTACAATAAAAATAAAGGAATTTGAATTATGCGTGTAGCGATGTATTACAGCAATAAGGATGTCCGGCTTGAAGAGATGCCAAAACCTGAAATAGGTCCGGGCGAAATTCTCATACGCATAGAGGCAAGCGGTATATGCGGCTCCGATATAATGGAGTGGTACCGCAGGGACAGGGGTC
Organism: Clostridia bacterium; assembly: GCA_030618495.1. Lineage (GTDB taxonomy): Bacteria > UBA6262 > WVXT01 > WVXT01 > JAUXBS01 > JAUXBS01. The sequence goes on along the minus strand of JAUXDE010000001.1, from coordinate 3,823 downwards.
CTGTTGTTTTAGGCCATGAGATAGCAGGTGAAATCGCGGAAATTGGCAGGGATGTCAGCGGTTTCAATGTTGGCCAGAGAGTGTCAGCGTCTCACCACGTTCCATGCAATCAATGCCATTACTGTAAAAATGACCATAGTTCTGTGTGCGATATGCTGAGAAAGACAAAATTTTATCCCGGAGGTTTTGCGGAGTTCGTGCGCATCCCGGAAATAAATATCAGGCAAAAAGGAGTATACTTACTGCCGGATAACCTGTCGTTTGAAGAAGGTTCCTTCAGCGAACCGGTAGCCTGCGTTGTACGGGCTCAGAAACATGTGAACATGAAGCCGGGCAGGAGTGTCCTGGTTATAGGAAGCGGCATATCGGGGCTATTGCATATCATGCTTGCCCGGGCAAGCGGCGCCTCTCGCATAATGGCAACGGATATCAGCGATTTCAAACTGGAAAAGGCTAAGGAGTCGGGGGCGGATTCCACGGTAAGCGCAAAATCATATAATCCTGATAAGTTCAGGGAAATCAATGACGGCAGGCTGGCGGATATCGTTATCCTGTGCGCCGGAGCGACATCAGCGATGTACCAGGCGCTTGATTCGGTTGAGAAGGGCGGGACACTGCTCGTGTTCTCCGCAATCAAGGATAATGCGGACATAACCCTGCCCGTTAATAAGATTTTCTGGCGCAATGAAATAACGATTGTTTCTTCCTATGCCAACCATCCTTCGGAACAGGAGCAGGCGCTGAAGTTGATGAGCGAAGGCAAAATGCCCGTAAAAAAACTTATCACGCACCGTTTCGGACTTGAGGATGCCAGCAAGGGATTCAGGCTCCTTGACGAGGGAAGGGATTGCGTAAAAGTGATAATAGAGCCGCAGAAATAAAAAACGTTAATGTATTAGAAAGGGAGGAAATAAAATGGACTGGGGATTGAAGAATAGGTTATCAAGAATTATTAATCCAAAGACAGGAAAGGTTGTCATGCTGGCGGTAGACCACGGGTATTTTTTAGGTCCGACATCGGGGCTTGAGGATTTAAAAAAAACACTGGACCCGCTCATTCCTTATGCTGATACCCTCATGCTTACCAGGGGCGCGCTGAGGACAGCTGTGAACCCGGATTTTAATATCCCGATTATGCTCAGGATGTCCGGTGGGAACAGCATCGTCGCGGATGACCTGTCAAACGAGGGAATCACTGTTTCGATGGAGGATGCAATCCGGTTGAACGTGAGCGGCGTGGCGCTGTCTGTTTACGTCGGGTCAGAATACCAGCACCAGACGCTGTTGAACCTGGCGAAACTCATTGATGAGGCGAACAGGTGCGGTATAGTGGTGCTTGCGGTAACCGCTGTCGGCAAGGAAATGACAAGGGATGCGCGCTATCTGTCGTTGGCGTGCCGCATTGCTGCGGAGCTCGGCGCTCACATAGTAAAAACCTACTACTGTGACGAGTTTGAAAAGGTCGTAAATACCTGCCCCGTACCGGTGGTAATAGCAGGCGGTAAAAAAATAGAGGAAAAAGATGCGCTGAAGCTTGCCCATGATGCCATCAGCAGGGGCGCGACAGGGGTGGATATGGGAAGGAATATCTTCCAGTCGGATGCTCCCGTTCCGATGATAAAGGCGGTCAGGCAGATTGTGCATAAGAAAGCGTCCGTAGATGAGGCTTTTGAACTTTACAACTCACTAAAAAAGAAAAGAAAAAAATAATTAAAGATAATACTTGACAAAACATGCATGATTTGCTATAATTAAATTGACCGAGTTACCAATGTCCATATTATCAGTGAAATACTGATTCGTGGGTTTTCATAAAAGTTGGTAACTCGGTTTTTTTTAAAATAATTTGGGGACACGTACCTAATTATTATTCTTGAAATACCATTCTTAGAATTCCAATTAATCAAGCATTCAATCTCTGTATAAAAAATACTTTTCTAAAGAATATGTTTAATATACTTGAATTTAATTATTATTATATGATAAAATTAAAGCATGGCAAGACTTGCAAGAGTAGTCATACCTGATATTCCTCATCATGTTATTCAGCGGGGCAACCGGCGGCAGAAAGTATTTTTTAATGATAATGACAGAGAAAAGTATCTTAAACTTTTGAGTCATTACGCAGTTGAAGCTGGATTATCATTTATTGCATATTGTTTAATGGACAACCATGTGCATTTAATTGTAATTCCCAAAAATGGAGAAAGTCTGGCAAGGGGAATAGGGGAAGTGCATAAAAAGTATACTCGTATGATTAATGCAAGAGAGGAATGGACGGGATACTTATGGCAGGGCCGATTCGTATCTTATCCAATGGATGAACAATACCTTTATTATGCTATTAAGTATGTTGAGCTTAATCCGGTAAGAGCAGGTTTGGTTAAAAAGGCAGAGAACTATCCATGGTCAAGTGCGAAGGCGCATGTGTTTCAAAAAAAAGATGTTTTACTTTCTGATGATTCTATGCTACCAAAAGTTAAGGACTGGTCATTGTATTTAGGTGAAAAGGTTGAAAGAAGATATGTGGATTGTTTTAGAGAAAATGCGTTCACAGGACGACCTTTAGGAAATGATGTATTTATTAGTAAACTTGAAAGGTTAACCGGAAAGATACTGAAGAAAAAGAAACCGGGACCCCAAAAAAAATAATTAGGTACGTGTCCCCAAATTATCATGAAACGAAAAGTCAGTATTATAAGTCTGGGTTGTCCCAAGAATCTCGTGGATTCCGAGGTAATGCTGGGCATATTGAAAAAAAAGGGTTGGATTGTTTCGGAAAACGCAGAAGGTTCGGACATAGCCATTGTCAATACCTGCAGTTTCATAGAGAAGGCGACGAAAGAATCGGTTGACAGGATACTTGAACTTGCCCAACTTAAGAAGAAGAACAAAATAAAGTACCTGATAGTTGCCGGATGCCTCCCTCAGAAGTATAAGAAGAAGGAACTCCTCGACGGTTTCGGTGAAGTGGATGCGTTTGTCGGGTCATCTGATTTCCCGAAAATCGACAGTATAATAAAAAAAATAACTTCGTCCCGCGCCGCGAAAATCGCCCCGCATGAATCCCCGGCAAGGAGTAGGCCATTTATTGTTGATTCCAATCCGAATTTTTTATATAATGGGTCTCATCCAAGGCATATCCTGACACCCTCGCATTACGTTTACATGAAAATAGCGGACGGATGCAGTAACAGGTGTAGTTACTGTTTGATACCCGGACTCAGGGGCAAATACCGCAGCCGGAAGATGGCTTCTATTGTAAAGGAAGTAAGAAAACTTTCCGATAATAACAGGATAGCGGAAATTAACCTGATTGCCCAGGATACAACTTTTTACGGCACGGACATCTACGGCAGCCGGAAACTGGTTGAACTCTTAAGAAGGCTGGTTGCTATAAAAGCATGCGGGTGGCTAAGGCTGTTGTATACGCATCCCGCTCACCTTGACGATGAATTGATTGAATTCATGAAGGAAGAGCCGTCAATCTGTAAATACATTGACCTGCCCCTTCAGCATATTAATGACAGTATCCTAAAGAGGATGGGAAGGAAAATAGAAAGAAGAGAGATTGTTGCGTTGATAGAAAAACTCAGGAGGAACGTTCCCGGGATAGCGCTCCGCACGTCCCTGATAACGGGCTTCCCGGGAGAGACGGACAGGCAGTTCAGGGAGCTTCTTGATTTTGTCAGCCAAACAAGATTTGACAGGGTTGGAGTTTTTGAATACTCAAGAGAGAAGGGGACCAGGGCATATAACTACTCCGGTCAGGTTACCGAAAAGGTGAAGAAGATCAGGCACAGGGCATTGATGCTTGCCCAGC